>CAYWLF010000190.1:3643-5360 GCA_964458875.1 uncultured Gemmatimonadota bacterium | reverse complement strand
TAGACACGGCCTCGTCATCCCCCTGGCGCTCGCCGCCGTGGCCCCCGCGCTTGCTCAGGAGAGCACGCCCGCTACAGGCGTCGAGGCGCCGGCGCGGTACGACGAAGACCGCCCGTCTCCCAAATTCCACCGTGGTCGCAGGGAAGCCGTACTGGCGGCCTTACCTGAAGACGCCGTAGCGATCATCCTCAGCGCTCCACCCAGGCAGCGATCGAACGACGTGGACTACCAGTACCGGCAGTCCAATTCGCTGTACTACCTCACGGGCATGACTGAGCCGGGCACGGTGCTGCTCCTCGTCCCCGGTGGCGCCGAGGTGGACGGGCGGCGCGTGAGAGAGATTCTGTTCGTCCCGGAGCGCGATCCAGGCACCGAGGCCTGGATGGGCAGGCGCCTGGGCGCCGAGCGGGCCGCGGGCGAACTGGGGGTGGAGGCCTCCGTGGGTGCGAGCCGTCTCCGTGACGTTCTGGATCCGCTTCTCGAGACGTCGCGGGCCTTCGTGTTGCCGTGGCCCGAAGGAGTGGTGCCGGGATCGGCCCTTGCCGCGCAGCTGGAGTACCTGGGCGATCGCATCCCCGTCCTTGAAATAGCGTCCGGCCGGGCGGGGTTCATGCAGCGCGCCATGCTGCGGGTCGACGACGACGCTGGCTACGCCAGGCTGCTGGCCATGGTCGAGCGGATGGGCGGGCTCCAGGCCGCCCGCGGGACGGCGGCGGCTGAAATGACCGGGGCCTTCGTTGAGGCCGGCGGCGCGGCCGCCTGGGGGGAATGGAAGGACGAGAATCTCGCCGGGTTCGCGGATGCGACGCTCCTCGAATCGGTCCTGACGGAACTCCGAGAGGTCAAGACCGATGAGGAGATGCGGTTCCTGCAGGCGGCGATAGACATCACGGCCTCGGCTCACCGCGAGGCCTTCCGCTCGATAGAGCCCGGACTCCGCGAATATGAAATCGAGGCGGTGATCGAGTACGTGTTCCACCGCGGAGGAGCCGAGCACGCCGGTTTTCCCAGTATCGTGGGGAGCGGAGAGAACTCGGTCATCCTGCACTACGAGTCGAACCGTCGCGAGATGGAGGATGGGGATCTGGTGGTCATGGACATCGGGGCCGAGTACCGGGGGTACTCGGCTGACGTGACCCGGACCGTGCCAGTGAGCGGCCGCTTCAGCGATCCGCAGAGGCTCATTTACGAAGGCGTGCTGGAGGCGCAGGAAGCGGCCATCGCGGCGGCCCGGGTGGGAGCCGGTTTCCAGGATCTCAACTCCGCGGCCTCGGCCGTGCTCGCGGACCGGTTGGTGGAGCTGGGGATCATCGCGGATCCGGCGGAGCTCAGGTCCTTCTTCCCGCATGGCGTGAGCCACTACCTGGGCCTTGATGTGCACGACACCGGCACCTACGGTCCCCTGCGTCCGGGCAACGTGATCACGATCGAGCCCGGCCTCTACATCCCGCCGACAGAGGGCGTCGACGAGCAGTGGTGGAATATCGGGGTCCGCATCGAAGACGATATTCTGATCACGGAAGAAGGGCCGGTCGTGCTCTCCGGCGCGGCTCCCAAGTCCATCGAGGCCATCGAGGCGATGATGGCCGAGCCGGGATCGGGCGCGGCGTCGACCGGGGACTGACCCGCCGGCCGATTCCGGGCTGCGGTCCGGGGAGCAGGGACCGACCTGGTGTGTAGGACACGGATAGGCCGCCCCCTCCGCCTGTTCCGCTGC
>CAYWLF010000190.1:0-3543 GCA_964458875.1 uncultured Gemmatimonadota bacterium | reverse complement strand
GACCGACCTGGTGTGTAGGACACGGATAGGCCGCCCCCTCCGCCTGTTCCGCTGCAGAGTTCGTTCCAACACAGGAGGGCCCGATGAGCGTTGCAAATCGGCTCGAGAGACTGCTCGAAGAGAGCGGCGCCGCGTTCGAAGTGATCGATCACCCCCTCGCGTTTACAGCCCAGGAAGAAGCTGCGGCCAGCCACGTGGCCGGCCGGCATTGGGCCAAGACCGTGGCCGTCCTGGTCGACGGTGAGCCGGCCCTCGCCGTGGTTCCTGCCACCCGGCGTCTGGATCTGGACAAGTTGCGCCATGTGGTGGGTACGGAGAAGGTTGAGATAGCCCGCGAAGCAGAATTCCAGGGCCTGTACCCGGATTGTGACCTGGGTGCAATGCCTCCGTTCGGCGGGTTGTACGGCCAGAGGACCTTCATCGACGAGGCCCTCCGCGAAGAGGAGCGCATAGCGTTCCACGGCGGCGATCATCGCACGGCGATCGAGATGTCGTATACGGATTTCGAGAGGCTGTGCGAGCCGGTTCCGGCCGACCTGTCCGGACCACCCCGCGAGCGCGTCTGATCACCCCGATGGTGGGGAGCGAAGGCGATCAGGACAGTTCTCGGGCAAGGCTCGGGTGCGATAGGCGAACACGTCGTCCCACAAGCGGACATGCCAGGAGGATTCGCTGAGCCCCGGCTTGTCCGCTATTTGCATGTCAGATAGACATATACAGCCTGGGCTACCGGTGGCACATCCGTTGCACCGCAAGTTCTCGTGCGGGCCCCGACGGGCGCCGCCTGCTTCCTTTCGGAGAGAGTAGAGATGGGCGCACTGGGACAGGACATGAGATTTGGGCTGCGATCGCTGCTCAAGCACCCGGGCCACACGGCCGTGGTCGTCCTGACCCTGGCACTCGGCATCGGCGCCAATACGGCCATCTTCAGCGTCATACATGCGGTCATGCTTCGCCCGCTGCCGTACGAGAGTCCGGACCAGCTTGTTCTCCTTCGTCACCATATCCGGGCGACCGACTTCCTCGATGGTCCGATGCCGCCCGCCGACGTCATGGACATTCGTGATCACACGGACGTGTTCCAGGGTGTGGCGGCGACCGACCGGACGTTTGAGCAGAACCTGACCGGCGCCGGCGATCCGATAGAAGTCCGCGTGGCTGGAGTCACCGCCAATTTCTTTGACGTGCTCGGCGTGGAAGCGGCTCTGGGCCGCACCTTCCGACCGGAAGATGAGGAGCCCTTCCCGCCGGGCGCTTTTGCCGAGGGCGCTCCTCCACCGGTGAACAACATCGTAATCAGCCACGGCCTGTGGATGAGGCGTTTCGGGGGCTCCCCCGAGGCGATCGGCGGAACGCTGGTGATCAACGAGTTTCCGAACACGGTCGTAGGCGTGATGCCGGTGGGATTCGAGCTCCTGATGCCGGCCAACGCAGGCATGCCAGGCGGGACCGATGTGTGGAACCCGACCCGTTTCGACTACCGCCAGGCACCACGCACGAGCGCCAACGCGAACCGGCGCGTCGTGGCTCGGCTGAAGCCCGGCGTCACTCTGGCTGAGGCCCAGATGCAGGCCGACAAGGTCGCGGAATGGCAGCGAACACAGTTCGACTATAACCGTGATGGCGACATCTACATCGACGTCAAGCCGATGCACACGGATATCGTCGGCCATGCGCGAACCGTGTTACTGGCGCTCGTCGGGGCCGTCGGCTTCGTCCTCCTGATCGCGTGTGCCAACGTGGCGAACCTGCTCCTGGTCCAGGCGGCCTCGCGCGAAAAAGAGATGGCGATCCGGGCGGCGCTGGGTGGGTCGCGTGGGCGCATCGTACGACAGTTGCTGACCGAGAGTGCGTTGCTCGCCGCAGTCGGCGGTCTCGCGGGGTTGCTGCTCGCCCGGTGGGGAGTGGATCTCCTGCTGGCCCTGCGCCCGGCCAACCTTCCCCGGGTGGAAGCCGTCGGGATCGACGGCCCGGTTCTGTTGTTTACGCTGGGCGCGAGTTTGTTCTCGGCGGTCGTCTTCGGATTGGTGCCGGCGCTCCAGGCCTCCAAGCCAGAACTGAACGAGTGCCTGAAGGACCGGGGGACCGTCTCGCCAGATGTGCGTCGCCGTCGGCTGCGGAGTGCGTTGGTCGTGGCGGAGGTAGCGCTCTCGATGGTCCTCCTGATCGGGGCGGGCCTGATGTTTCGCTCGTTCCTCGCGCTTCAGAAGCAGGATCTGGGTTTCGAGCCGGCCGGCGTGGTCACGTTCCGGATCACGATGCCGGGTTTGAGGTCCGAGTATGGGACTCCCGATGGACGCGCGATGTTCATCTCCGAGCTCGAAGAGAGAATGGAGGCTCTGCCGGGTGTGAAGAGTGCTGGTGGGGTGCAGGTCTTGCCGCTGAGCGGCCGCTTCTGGACCTCGCCATACTCGATCAAAGACGGTGACGAGAGAGAATGGGGCATACTCGAGGCCGACTACAGGTTCGCGACTCCCGGCTATTTCGAAGCCCTGGGACTGCGACTGCTCGACGGCCGGTTCTTCAAGCAGTCCGAGAACGATAGCGGGGCCGAAGTGGTGGTCGTTGACCGGGCCCTGGCGGCGCGGGCGTGGCCCGGCGAGGAGCCGGTGGGTCGGTACCTGCAGGCCGTGGTCAGCCCGTTCGATGGGACCGGCCCCCAGCAGACGTGGGTCAAAGTAGTCGGTGTGGTCGAGAACGTCCGCTCGCAGGATCCACGCACTCTCGGTCGAGAGACGATTTACTTTCCGTATCGTCTGCAGGGCGCGTTCTTCAACGTCACGATGGCCGTGCGCACGGGGAAGGACCCGGCGGCGCTCATTCCGGCGATTCGGGAGCAGGTCGCCACGTTGGATTCGAACCTGCCCGTGGCGGCAGTGACCACGATGGAAGAATACGTCCGGTTGGCCAAGGGCCCGACCCGGTTCGCCATGATCCTGATTGGCATCTTCGCGGGTGTGGCTCTGGTGCTCGCTTCCATCGGCCTGTACGGAGTGATCTCTTCGCTCGTCCGCCAGCGGACGCACGAGATTGGGGTCTACATGGCATTCGGAGCCGAGAGCCCGCACATCCTGAGGATGGTCGTGCGACGGGGCGTCACACTGGCGATCGCCGGTGTGTTCGTCGGGCTGCTAGTGTCGCTCGCCCTGACGAGGGCGGTCGCGAGCCTGCTCACCGGAGTGACCGCCACCGATCCGGCCACCTTCCTTGCCGTCGGCGTGCTTCTCACCCTCGTGACGGTGCTTGCGAGCTACATCCCGGCACACCGCGCGGTGCGGGTGGATCCGATGGAGGCCCTGCGCTACCACTGACGGCCGTCTGACGGTCGGGCGGGGCGGTCTCGCCCTCCCTGGCTTCACCCCTTGAAGTCTCCCTCTTGACAGTTTTCGATATATCGGTACGTTATACTTGTCGATATATCGCGTAATACTCGTAAGACCGATGGCCTGGTCGTGGGATTGACCGAATGAACGCCAAGTTCGACAAGGGATCCAACCCGTGGTCCTCCATGTTCGGTCCCGGTGCCACTGGTTTCGGGAAGCC
>CAYWLF010000189.1:0-5386 GCA_964458875.1 uncultured Gemmatimonadota bacterium | reverse complement strand
ATGGATGACTTCGATTCCGCCAAGGACAAGGTCATGTTGGGGGCCGAGCGGCGCAGCATGGTCATTTCTGATGAAGAGCGACGGGTGACCGCATACCACGAAGCCGGACATGCCGTGATCGCTCGGCGGGTGCCCGGGCTGGATCCTCTCCATAAGGTCAGCATCATGCCGCGTGGACGGGCGCTGGGCATCACCGCCTCGCTGCCCGAGGAAGACCGCCACAACTACACCAAGGGGTGGCTCCAGGGGCAGCTGGTCATGCTGTTTGGTGGTCGCGTGGCGGAAGAGATGACCTTCGGGCCTTCCAAGATCACGACGGGTGCAGGCAACGACATCGAACGGGCCACAGCGATCGCCCGGCGCATGGTCACTCAGTTCGGCATGTCCGAGGTCCTCGGCCCGATCGCCGTGGGGGAACAGGATCACGAGATCTTCCTGGGCCGCGAGATCAGCCAGCGGCGCGAGGTATCGGACAAGACTGCGGAAATGGTGGACGCTGAGATCAAGCGAATGCTGGACGAGGCCTACGCGCAGGCGGAAGAGGTTCTCACCACGAACCGGGATCTCCTGACCGCCATTGCCGAGGCGCTGCTCGAACGCGAGACGCTGGACCTCGATGACGTTCACATCCTCGAGGACGGCGGAGAGTTGCCACCGCTCAGAGAGCTGGACCCGATGCCTGCTCCGATCCTGCCCCCGGCTCCCGAGGTTCGGTTATCGAGTGAATCCCCCATTGAGGACGCTGGGGGAGACCCTTCACCGGCGATGGCCTGATTCCGGCCATGGCGGCCCCCGCGGTGGCAACGGATTCGAGTGAATGGACGGTGCCTGGCACCGGCATTCGGCTCGATCGCCCGGCGGTATTGGGAGTGCTCAACCTCACGCCCGATTCTTTCTCCGATGGTGGAAAGTATGCCGATGCTGTTGAGGCGTTGGAGAAGGCAGAGGAGATGGTCCGCGATGGTGCCGATCTGATCGATGTCGGTGGCGAATCCACGCGCCCCGGGGCGCGCGGCGTCGACGCGGCCGAGGAGTGGAGGAGGGTCGGTCCGGTCGTTGAGCGACTAGCCCTTCAAGGCATCCCCGTGTCAGTCGATACTATGAAAGCCGAGGTGGCACGCCGTGCCGTGGACTTCGGCGCGGCTGTTCTGAACGATGTTTCGGGTCTGCGTCACGATCCCGACCTGGCCGATGTAGCTGCCGAGGCTGGAAGCGGCCTGATCCTGATGCATATGCGGGGGACGCCGCGCACCATGCAGAGCGACGTGGACTATGACGACCTGGTGGGCCAAGTGCGGGACGGACTGCGACGCTCGATGGAAATCGCGCGCGAGCGTGGTTGTTCGGCGGGGCAGATCGTGGTGGACCCGGGTATTGGCTTCGGGAAGTCGGCCGTCGGGAACCTGGAGTTGATCGCCGGAATCGGGCGGCTTCTCGAACTCGGACGGCCCGTTCTGGTCGGCCCGTCGCGCAAGTCATTCATCGGCGAGCTCCTTGATGTGCCGGTGGAGGAGCGGCTCGAGGGCACGATCGCTGCTTGCCTGTCTGCCCTGGAGCGTGGGGCCCGCCTGTTCCGTGTTCACGACGTGCGCGCGGTGCGCCGGGCCCTGGACGTCGCGTGGGCCATCCAGAGCTCGGGTACCCGGCAGTCGACATGAGCGCGATCCTCGACTACCTGGGATTCCTGCTCGATCAGTTCGCCGTGAAGGACCTCGCCGAAATCCTTATCGTGGCGTGGCTGGTATACCGCATCCTCCTCATGTACACCGGCACGCGAGCCTTCCAGGTGCTTCTGGGATTCGTGTTCCTGGTGTCCGTATACGTGCTGGCCCAGGCCGCCGGGCTCCGCCTGATTCCGTACATGCTGTCGCAGGTCTTCACCTACGGTGCGTTCGCGCTCATCGTCATCTTCCAGCAGGAGATCCGCACGGCACTCGCTCGATTGGGCCGCTCGCGACTGTTCCAGCTGTTTGCCCGGCGAGAGCAGCAGGAGGTAGTAGAGGAGATCGTCCGGGCGTCGGATCGGCTTGCCAAGGCCAAGATCGGCGGCATCATCGCGATTGAGCGCCAGGTGGATCTGGCGAATCACGTGGATCACGGAACCCCGATCAATGCGCAGGTCACGGCCGAGCTTCTGACAACCATCTTCACACCGTACTCGCCACTGCATGACGGGGCGGTGATCGTCCGCCGGGACCAGGTCGCGTACGCGGGGTCCGTCATCCTGCGTCTCTCGGAATCCCCGACGCTCGAACGGGCGCTTGGAACACGACATCGCGCGGCGCTCGGGCTCTCAGAGGAGACCGACGCGCTCGTCGTGGTGATCTCCGAGGAGACCGGCCAGATCTCCCTGGCGCACCGCGGGATTCTCCACAGGGGGCTCAGGCCGGATGACCTCGAGGCGCGTCTTGCGGCGGGAGGCGAGGAGGAGGACCCTCTCTCGGCGTCGGGTCCGCTACCCGCGTTGGACCCGGTGGAGAGATCAGGGGTAGTGCCGTCACGGAGCGATGCGGGCGCCTGAATTGCGTTGACGGGGCCTTCGCGCGCCGGTAAACTACGTCCTCTTGAGCCGAGCAAGCTGCTTCGTCAACGGAAAAACGGAGACGGTCGGGTGCAAGACACCAGTTATGAACTGCTGACGATCTTTCGTGACGGGGGCTTCATGATGATTCCCCTCGTCCTCTGCTCCCTGGTGGCGCTTGGGGTCATCCTGGCCAAGGGGTGGACCCTGGCCATCGCCCACCTGGATTCCCAGCACCTCCTCGAACATATCGAGGAGCTGGGTACGACAGGCCGGCTGGATGAAGCCATGCAGACGGCTAGAGAGACGCGAGGCCCGGTAGCCGCCATCCTCGTCTCCGGCCTCACCCGCGTGAAGGACCAGCAGACGGGTAAGGACATCGAGAAGGCGATCTCGACCACGGGTAACATCGAGCTCGACTTCCTCGAGCGAGGCATGAACGTCCTGGCGACCATCGCCAACGTGGCGCCCATGCTTGGCTTCCTCGGAACGGTAATCGGGATGATCGCGGCCTTTGCCGCCATCGAAGCCGCGGGCCAGGTCGAGCCGACCCTGGTCGCCTCGGGCATCAAGGTGGCTCTGATCACGACGGCGTCCGGGCTGGCGATCGCCATCCCGGTGAACATCTTCTACAACTGGTTCGTCAGCCGTATCGACACCCTGATCATGGACATGGAGAAAGGGGCCCAGGCGGTCCTTGACCTGATCTGGAACGCGGAAGCTCGGAAGCGCGCCGGGCAGGCCTGAAGGCGATCACGCCGTAAAGCGAGGTAGATGGAATATGCCGATTCTGAATCGCAAACAACGGGTGTCGGACGAGATCCCGACGGCCTCGATGGCGGACATCGCCTTCCTGCTTCTGGTCTTCTTCCTGACCACCACGGTGTTCAACGAGGAGAAGGGCCTTCCGATCGTCCTTCCGGAGCAGGCCGAGGAGCAGGACGTCTCCGCGAAGAACCTCATCTTCTTCATCGTCAGGCCCGATGGTTCGGTGGTGGTGAAGCGTGGTGAAAGCGAACAGGAGCAGGTCGTACAGTATCGCCAGGTCGAGATCATCCTGAGGCAGGAGCTGGCTCAGAACAGCAACCTGATCGCGGCCGTGAAGACGGATCCCAATGCTGCGTACCGGCACATGGTGAACGTGCTGGACGAGGTCAAGAAGGCGGGGGCCGAGCGCATCTCGCTGCAGATTCTCGAGGAGTAGGGCATGGCCACCAAGAAGGGCTTCAAGCGCAAGTCGGGCGCGAGCAGCGATATTCCATCGTCGTCGATGGCCGACATCGCGTTCCTGCTGCTGATCTTCTTCATGGTCTCGACCGTGTTCCGCAAGGAAAAGAAGAGAAACATCGAGTGGACGACGGCTGAGGCCACCGAGAAGATCGACGAAAAACGGAAGAACATCCTGCACATCTGGGTCGAACCGGATGGGACGCTCTACATCAACGACCAGATCATTCCCTACGACAACATCGCGGACATCGTGCGGCCGATCTACGCCGAGAACCGCGAACTCGTGGTGGCGATCAGGGGTGACCGGGATGTCCCGTACAGCCAGATCAACACGATTACGGAGCAACTTCAGGCGTCGGGCGCGGTCAGGGTGACGTTCGCGACGCGGGTGGAGCAGCGGGTCCAGAGAGCCAGGAGGTAGTCTCATGAACCCACACGAGGAACAGAAGATCACGTCTCGCGACGAGGTCAAGAAGGCGAGGGCAGCGAAGCGCGCCAGCGCGGCCGCCTTTCTTCCGGCCAACGACCGGTTCAAGCAGAGCTACTCGGCACTTACGTATCTGGGCGTAATCGTGGCCACCGCATTCCACTTCGCGGTGTTCGAGTTCTTTCCGCAGCTGGAAGCCGCCGATCTGGGCTCTGTGAGCGAGGAACTCTCGGCGATCGAGTTGCCGCCGGAGGTGAAGATCCCACCGCCCCCCGAGCAGATCGCCCGCCCGGCCACGCCTCGCGTGGCGGCCGCGGAGGTCAACGAGGACATCACGATCGCGCCGACCACGTTCGAGGATAACCCGGTCGAGAATCTCCCGCCGCCGCCTCCAGGTGCGGATCCGTCCGCGACGCCGTCGTACATCGCCCGCGACGTCGAGCCGAGGCTCCGAAACGGTTCGGAAATCAGGCAGCTGCTCGAGCGCCTCTATCCGCAGATGCTGAAGGAAGCCGGTATCGGAGGTCGAGTCCTCCTGTGGGTGTTTGTGGACGAGGGTGGCTCCGCTGCCCGATCGCAGGTCCACACATCCAGCGGGTATCCGGCGCTGGACAATGCCGCGGCTCAGATCGTCGAGCAGATGGAGTTCTCCCCGGCGATGAACCGCGACAAACCGGTTGGAGTGTGGATCGCGCAGCCTATCGACTTCAGCGTATCGCGATAAGCGCGCGAACTCTCCGTCAACCGTAGCGTGAGCCGCTCGCCTCCTGGCGGGCGGCTCTTTGCGTTGGCGGGCCGGTCGTGGGTGGGCAGAGACGAACGCATCCGTTGCCGCTCCGTGTGGCCGGCGGTAGACTCCCGCCGTGAACGAAAAGCGAATCAGGGACCGGGCCCTGGAGATCAGGGAGATAATCGGGCGGGCGGCAGATCGATCCGGACGTTCCGGATCCGACGTGTCCGTGCTCCCGATCACGAAAGGGCACGCTCCCGCCGTCCTGGTGGCCGTGGCCGGGGCTGGATTCGAGGCGATCGGCGAGAATCGTGTCGCCGAAGCGGAAGCGAAGCTCGCGGAGCTCGGCCGCCTGGGCGTCCGGTGGCACATGATTGGGCACCTGCAGCGAAACAAGGCCGGCCGCGCGATCGGAACGTTCGATGCCATCGAATCAGTCGATTCGGTGCGCCTCGCCCGTCGCCTGCAGTCCGAGGCC
>CAYWLF010000188.1:0-5396 GCA_964458875.1 uncultured Gemmatimonadota bacterium | reverse complement strand
ACGGAAACTGTCTACCGTGAGTTTCCCGCTGAGGCTCCTGCCCGTCCCGTGCCCGGCCGTGTTATCTTGCCGCGTTATCCCTGGGCGATCTCCTGAAGAGAGGGCCAACGGTGAATCCTCGGAGGTCCACGGCACTCGCGCCTGCCATCTTCGCCGTTCTCGCGGCGGGCGCCGGGACTGTCGGGTGCTCGCTCGATACCGTGGACTCAGCCGACCCGACGTTACCGCCGAACGTCGTCATCATCTTTCTCGACGACGTGGGCTACGGCGATCTCGGTACTTACGGTCACCCGACCATCCGCACTCCGCACATGGATCGCCTGGCGGCCGAAGGCGTCAAGCTGACGGGTTTCTACGCGGCAGCTCCGTCCTGTTCGCCATCACGGGCCGGACTTCTCACCGGCCGGTATCCCGTGCGGGCGGGTATCTACTGGGCGCTGGGCCCCGAAGAGGAAAACGGCATCTCGGCCGACGAATGGACCCTGGCCGAGGCACTGAAGCAGCGCGGATATCGAACGGCGGTTGTCGGGAAGTGGCACTTGGGAAGCTGGCCTGGCCTGTTTCCGACCCAGCACGGATTCGACTCTTTCTTCGGCCTTCTGTACAGCAACGACATGATCCGCCCGTGGGTGAACACGGACCGGCCGCTCGAACTGTACCGGGACACGGAGCCGATCGAGCACCCGGTGGACCAGGCGACCCTGACCCGGCGCTATACTGAAGAATCAGTGCGCGTCATCGAGGAGTCTGCTGCCAGCGGAGAGCCTTTCTTCCTCTACCTGGCACATTCGATGGCGCACGTCCCCCTGTATCGCTCTCCCGAATTCGAAGGTCGCAGCGCTGGAGGCAAGTACGGAGACGTGATCGAGGAACTGGACTGGAGCGTCGGCCGCGTCCGCCAGGCGCTTGAAGCGGCGGGTCTGTCCGAGAACACGTTCGTATTCCTCACGAGCGACAACGGTCCGTGGGCCGAGATGCCCGATCGCATGTTTGGCGAAGGCCACATCCAGCCATGGGACGCGGGCACGGCCGGGCCCCTTCGAGGTTCGAAGGCATCGACCTGGGAGGGAGGCCTGCGAGTACCGGCGATCGCCTGGTGGCCGGGTCGGCTCCCGGCAGGGCGATCTTCACCGGAGCTCGGGTCCGTGCTGGACCTGTTTCCCACCATCGCCGGCCTGGTGGGCAGCGGTGCCGCACCGGATCGACCGTTCGACGGCAGGGACATCATGCCATGGCTTGAAGGCCTGACTCCTTCGCCCAACGAGCTGTTCTTCTACGTGTATCCGGGAGTGGTACGTGGGGTGCGGGACCAGCGCTGGAAACTCCTGGTCAGGCGCGAATCCACCGAGGCAGGACTCCGCTCTGAACTCTACGACCTGGAGTCAGATCCGTACGAGCGATTCAATGTCGCCATGGATCATGCAGACATCGTGGAGAGGCTACGAGCGGAGATGGAAGCGTTCGCTGCGGAGAGCGGGGCACGGCTGGAGTCCGACGACTGATCCCGGGGCCGGGGCGGGCAGGTGCCCACCCCGACTTCCGGTCCATGCTTCTAGTCCATCCGCTTGTAGGTGACCGTCCAGGTGTTGCCGTTTTCCTCGTTGCCGAAGATGCGCACGAGCTTGTCACCGTCCATCTTGAACTCTGAGTCCCACTCATCGCCGGTGCCGTTCGGGTTCTTCGCGATCAGGGTGGTGCTGGAGATGGTGGATCCCGATACCGCGTAAGAGCCCCCGGATGCTCTGAACGGACGCCACGCCTCGAGCAGCTGCTCGTCAGTGGCCTCCTCGGGCAGTTCGGCACGCGTGCCGTCTCCGGAGATTCGCAGTGACGCCCAGTGACCGCCGGCGAAAATCAACATGTTCGGGCGGTCCTCGTCCCGGGTCCACGTGGTGTCCTGCAATGCCGCATGCACGTGAACTGCGGTCCAGGCACCCTCGAGCGCCGAAGCGTTGAAGGTGTCTTCAGGTGCCGGGCGGAAGGCCACGACTGCTGCCACGAGGGCCAGGGCCGCGACGGGTATAACGAATCTACGCATATGAAGCCTCCGAATGTGAGGGGAACTACGAACCACCTACGAAGGATGAAATGCCGCAGAAAATCAAGGGAGGTCGGTGCTCCAGCTTACGTCGCTGCTCCTGGGGTCAGACGTCCAGTTCCCCGCTGATGAAGTCGGGAATCTCGACGTCGGCGACACTCCCGTAGCGGGTTCGGACCGCCTGGATTCCGTTGGACTCGCCGACGATACTCAGCCGGTCTCCCACCATCAGTGTTGTCCCGCCACTCGGGATGAGGATTTCGCCGCCCCGCCTCACCAGGGCTACGAGAGTGCCGTGCGGCCAATGCACGTTCTTCAACGCCATTCCGACCAACTCTGAGGAAGGGCCGCTTTCCGACAGGAACAGAGACATGAAGCGCTCGTCCCGGAGTACGGCTTCCCTGAAATCCACCGGTTCCTCGGCCGCCAACCATGCGTCCATGAAGTCGTCGTCGTCCGCCCGCCCGGCGATTCCGGCGAGCAGGCGGAGGTGTTGTCCCGGGTTTTCCTCCGGACTGGCCAGGAAGAATATGGCGTGGATGACCGTGCCGTGGCGCGCGTCCGTGAATTGGTCGCCGACCTCGACTGTGAGTCCGGTGAGCGAACGCGCGAGCACCATTTCGGGCGCGGGCGCTCCCGGCACGCGCAGATGCGGAAGTGCGGTTCCGTGTGAAACCGGGGTGGCGCCGGTCTGGGTGCCGTGCAGGAATCCCTCGGTCAATTGCTCCGCGCCGAGCGGGAGGCGCTGCGCCAGGCGTCCGGCGGCTCTTCGAGTGGCTTCCTCGAACGTTTCGCCCTCCGCAAGTTCCAGCGTGAAAGCCCGCGCCACCACCTCATCGAAGGCGTCCTCGGCCCGCACGCCCTTCTCCTTCAAGATTCCTCGCAGCTCGGGATCCAGTCCCTCGAACCGGCCCTGTCCCAGGCGCTCGAACCAGTGAAGAAGCGCGCCGCTCCGTACCACCCGGTCCCTGGCGTACTGGAAGTACCAGACGAGGCACAGACCCACGAGGCCGATCGCGAACAGGATGGGCATGAATCCCATCACCGCGATCAGCAACGCCGGGGCTAACAGGCCCACTACCTGAACCCACGGATACCCGGGTGACCGAAAGCCCGGGTCGTATGCCTCGATCCGGCTCTCCCGCATCACGATCACCGCCAGGTTTACCAGCGCGAAGATCAGGAGTTGGAAGGTACTGGCCAGCTTGGCCACGCTCAGCACGTCCAGGGTCGCGATGGCAAATACCATCAGAGCGCCGGTAGCGAGCAACGCCAGCGTCGGCGTCTTGAAACGTCCCAGCCGTGCGAACTGCGGGCTGATCAGGTTGTCGCGGGCCATGGCCAGCGGATATCGAGACGCCGCCAGGATGCCCGCGTTTCCCGCCGCCGCGAGTCCCGCCAGGACGGGTACGACGATCAGGCCAAGGGCCACCGGCCTGGGGATCCAATCGAAGAGCACGAGTCCGGCCGTCGCGATCGGCGTCAGGTCACCGTGAAGCACGCCCGGGTCGATGACCGCCACCATGAGAAAAGTGCCCACCACGTAGACGGCCGAGGCCGTGAGCAGGGCCAGCGCCATCCCCAGGGGGAGGTTTCGGTCCGGTTCCTTCACTTCCTCCGAAATGCTGGCCACCTTCGTGAGGCCGGCATAGGAAATGAACACCAGTCCGATCGTCGCGAACAGGCCCTCGGGACCGTCAGAGAAGAATGGGCTGAAGCGCGTTTCCCGCAGCACCTGCGGGCTCTCGCCGCCCGCCACGCTGAACACTCCGTTCACGGTGAACACGGCCAGAAAGCCCAGTACGGCGATTACCAGGAAGCGCTGCAGTCCGCTGGATTCCTTTGCTCCGACCACGTTCACCAGCACGAAGACGACCGTCAGCCCTACGGCCACGGACTTCATCGGGACGTTGGCGACCAGGGCCAGGTAGGCGCCCATACCGATCAGGGCGAAGGCACTCTTGAGGACCAGGACGACCCACGTGCCGATGCCGCCGACCGTCCCCACCATCGGCCCCAGGCTGCGGTCGAGGAAGTAGTACGTGCCGCCGGCTCGCGGCATGGCCGTCGCCAGTTCCGCCTTGGACAGCATGGCGGGAAGGACCAGGAGTCCGGCGAGGAAGTAGGCCAATACGACCGACGGCCCCGTCTTCGCCGCGGCGAGGCCCGGCAGCAGGAAGAAGCCGGAACTCAGCATCGGACCCAGCGCGATCACATAGACGTCGAGCAGGCCAAGCTCCTTCTTCAGACGATGGCCATCGCTCGCCGCCATGCGGTCTCCTGCCGTTCCGGTTTGTGGCTCCGGCGATTGCCAGTCGTTGAGGCAAGCCAAGCGCGGATGACGCGATCGGCCGGTACCCGCAGGTCAAATGTAGGAAGAAGTGCTGCGTCCTGCCCAACCGCGCCGGATCGGCCTCCCAGCGCGGCCCGTCCGGTCAGCCTAGTGCCAGGTCGCTCCGACAGTGAACAGGAGGAGGCTGGCGCCGTCCCCTTCGGTACCGGTGTACACGAAATCCAGAGCCGGCGTGAGGAAGAAGTTCCGAGCGAGCTGAATGTCGTAGCCGAGTCCCGCACCGAGACCGATGCCCCCGTGCTCTTCCTTGATTGTGGCCGTGAACCCCTCGACGGGTATATCCCACTCGGCCGTGCGGCCCGAGAATCCGGCACCGCCCTTCAAGTAGAATCCGCCCTTGGGGCTCGGATAGTACATCGCGGTGAACATCAGGGCGGCGCGGCCAATCTGCACGTTGTCCTGATCCGTGCCCCACCCGATGATCTCGCCGCCGATCAGAAGCTGCTGGCTCGGGCTTCCACCCATGCGCAGGAAGCCGGCGCCGCCGAACTTCGAGTCGCCATCGAAGGCGTCGTCGCCGAGGGCGGTCCCCGCTCCGAATCCAAAGCTGATCCAGAAACCTTCGTGGTTAGCCGTCCGCTGGGCCTGCACCGGCGTGGCGAGAAGAAACACGGCCGCGACCGACAGCATGCTGCCGACTGTGAGTCTCTTCATTATCGTGCTCCATGTCCGGTATGGCTCCGGACGTCGCAGGGAGAACTTGGGAGGAATCGAGAATCGAACCGACCGCCTCCGGAGGCGAGCATGTCCGATGTTCCCCTGAATCGCACGGAATCTACCCCCTCGGCGAGGGCCCGTTCCTGCGTTGCCTCCCGGTGTTGCCGGAGGCCAAAGTGTCACACATCGCGACACGCAGGCATTTGTGGGCTAATTGAAGCCCTTTTTGTCAGGTATTCGCGGCGAATCGGGACACGTGCAACCTGCCACCCTCTATCCATTTACGAAGACACCCACGAAACCGGGTTTTCGCATGCTCCCAGGGGCTCGGAAAGCACGTTTCTTGCA
>CAYWLF010000187.1:0-5398 GCA_964458875.1 uncultured Gemmatimonadota bacterium | reverse complement strand
CCCCAGGTGAGCACCGCGTCGGGCTGGACCTCAGCAATCACGCGCGCTACCCGGGCCGCGGCCTCGGGGGTGGCGTGAACGCCCGTGTCCGGAAAGTCCAGGAATCGGGTTTCGACGCCCAGGATCTCGCCCGCGATTTGCCCATGCTCGGTGCGCCGCCGGATGATCTCTTCGGCAGGGATCGGCCCCAGGGCTTCAGTCATCTCGCCGCGGGTGAGCCACACGAGCACAACCCGGTCGCCACGTTCCACCTGGGCTCGCATGGCTGCGACCATGCCCACCTCGTCATCGGGGTGGGCCAGGGCCACTAGAAGTGTCTGCGGGGCTCGGTTCTGTCCCGGCTCCGTCACTCCGCTACACTCGCCGACGAATCAGCGAAGGAACGTGAGACGCACCCCGGCCGTGACCGGAATGACCCAACCGTTGTTGAACGTGGTACCAAACACGCCGGAATCAGCCGCGTCCATCAGGATGAAATAAGCCGTACCGTTGACGAAAATGTTGATCCACGGTTTCACCTGATACCCGATCTTCGCCCCACCCTGGAACGCCGGGTAGGTGTGGTCGAACACGTTGGCCGGACTCCCGGCATCGTACGTGTCGTCCACCTTCATCTTCATGGCTCCGGCCCCGATGTTGAGCATGAACGTGAAGGGCATCGTCTGGTACTTGGGCCCGTTGAAGTTCACCTCGAAACTGCCGCCGAAGAACATCAGGTCCATCGGGGGGGACAGAAGAACGCCGAAGCTGTCCTCGCCCTTGTTGAGCATCATGTAGTCGAAGTCCGCGCGGATCGCCCAATTGGGATGGAAGTTCCACATGGCGCTGGCGCCAGCCAGCCCTCCGACTGATGTGATGGTGGCCATGTTGCCCGCGGGAATGGCTACGCCGCCGCGCAAATCGACCGAGACTTTGCCAGTCGCTGGCTGAGTCATCCCCGTGCCGGGAACGGCGAACATGGCCAGGACTGCGAGAAGCACACCGTACTTCGTGGCGTTATGCAACGTTTCCTCCTTCGTTGGCGGGCCTCAAACAGCCGCCTTCCGGACCGCGACGTGCGCCTGATTGGCGCATATTTCCGCCGTTTCCGGCGTGATCAAAACCGGAACAGAACCACCGTCTCCCGTGCAGGAACCTTGCCACGTATCAGTGGACCGAGTCCACCTCTCATTCGTCGCCCGGGACGCCCTCGCCGACCACTCTCTTGGCGAAGCTCCCCTCCGCGATCACGTGGCCCTGCCTCCAGCCATTGATGCGCCGGACCGTCTCGAGCGTTACCGTCGATGGGAACCGCATGAAGAAGCGCTCGACCGTCATTTCACTCGGAACGCGAACGATATCGAGACGCCTGGGTTCGAGATTGATCCAGCGCTCTTCGTTCATGGGCGCGAAACTCTCCAGGGCCCTCTCGAAAGTCACCGCGTAGGTGCCCATGCGCGACGTGGGAGTATAGCCCAGGAAGCGGAACACCAGGTCACCGTGCTTCACGAACAGGGCCTGCCCGTCCAGGGTACCCTGCTCCGTGGTCACTCTGAAGGTCCCCTGCACCGCTCGCAGCCCGTTGACCGTCCGGCTGCGGGCTCCGAGGCGCTCCAACCCCTGTTGATCGAAGAACGCGGTAGCCGCCTCCTCAGGCGTGGCACCCTCGGCGAGCGTGACCTGCATCACGGCATCACCTTCTGGCGACTGGGCCAGGACCGCGGTCGGTACGTTCTGAGTGTCCCAGCCCTCCGGGAACCGGAACTGCAACCGAAGATCCGGGTGAACGAAGCGACCCTCGACGAAGAACCCCTGCGACGGGTCCTTGCCGAACATCATTCCATCGATGCGCCGCAGGTACTCGTCCTGCCGGACCACGCCGCCCTCGATCTGTGAGGTGGCGATACGCTGCTCGGCGGCGAGCACCCGGTTCCCCGGATCCGGGTGCGTGGATTGCCACTCGGGGATCGCCCCGCCCGAAGCGTCCCGCTGCCGCTCGAGAATCTCGAACATGTCCACGGCGCCCTGTGGATCATAGCCCAGCCGGGTCATGTAACGGAAACCCAGCTCATCCGATTGGCTCTCGTCATCGCGACCGAACTTCATCAACAGAATTCCCAGCCCACCACCCAGCACGTCACCGAACGGACGAAGCTCGGGGACCAGCACGACCGAAGCCACCAGTCCGATCTGCATCAACTGCGCGCGGCTGATTTGTTCCACGCTGTGCCGAGCCGTGATGTGCCCAATTTCGTGCCCGAGGACCGAGGCCATCTCGGCTTCGCTGTTGAAGTGCGCCATGATCCCGCGCGCCAGGTACACCGGCCCGCCAGGCAGGGCGAACGCGTTGATCACAGGGTCATCGACGATCTTGAAGGACCACGGCAGGTCGGGGCGCTCGGACACGGCCGCCATGCCCTGCCCCACCGAATCCACGTAGGCCTGCAGCCCGGGACTGTCGTACAGCCCCATGCCGGCGTCCACCTGGAGCATGGCCTGCTGCCCCATCTCGATTTCCTGTCCCTCGCTCACCAGCGAGAACATCCGTCCGCCGGTGGCAGGGTTCACGGCGCACGCGCTCAGCGAGAGCATGAGAGTTGCGGCACAAGCCCGGGTAATTCTGAAACTGGCGTCGTCGCTATTCATCATCGATCCATGCGTCGGTATTCGAAACTGTCTCATGCGTCACGGCTCTCTTTCGCACAAGATATGTAATTGTGGCGTGGACACCACACTCCGCCTGGAACCCGTCCAGTCCCGTGCTGAACTTTACGGCCCCGTATGCGTTCTGGTAGCATGGAAGGGCCCTCATCGTTCCCGCCGCTTACCCGAAAGGAGTGCTTTCATGCCCGATGGAACCACGGACCTCGTCTGGCAGCGAGTACTCGACCTGGACGAACTCCCGGACGAGCGGGTGAAGGCTGTGACCTGCCGTCACCGCACCGTCTGCATGACGCACTTCGAGGGACAGTACGCGGCACTCGACAACCGGTGTCCTCACCAGGCAGGACCTCTCGGCGAGGGCTCCATCGAGAACGGCATGCTCCGCTGCCCGTGGCACGGCTGGGATTTCCACCCTCTCTCCGGCAAGCCGCCCGGCGGGTTCGACGACGGAGTGGACACGTTCCCGGTGGAAGTTCGAGCGGACGGAGTGTACGTGGGTTTCCCGGCCGAGACGCCCCGGTCCCGCACGGTGTCGGACCTCATGGCGGAGACGATGGTGGAGTGGGGCATCCGGTGGGTGTGGGGCATGGTGGGTCATTCCAACCTCGGCCTGGCCGAGGCGCTGCGCCGCCAGGAAGCATCGGGTCGGCTCGGCTACTTCGGCATTCGACACGAGGGGGCCGCGTCCTTCGCGGCTTCTGCCTATGGCAAGCTCACCGGCCGGCCTGCCGCCTGCTTTTCGATCGCCGGACCCGGAGCCACGAATCTCCTCACGGGCCTGTGGGACGCCAACGTCGATCGTTCGCCCGTCCTTGCCCTCACCGGGCAGGTGGACACGCAGGTACTGGGACCGGGAGCGTTCCAGGAGGTCGACCTCCAGGCGGCCTACGGCAAGGTGGCCCAGTGGAGTCAGACGGTACTGGCCACCAGCCGGCACGCCGAACTGGTGAACCTGGCATGTAAGAGCGCCATCCTGAACCGCGGAGTCTCGCACCTGATCTTCCCCGACGAGGTCCAGACCATCGAGGCGGGCGGCGCGAAGATCGGAAGCCCGGATGGCAGGCTCCCCGCCCGGGGTATCCGCCCACCGCGGGAGGCCCTGGAGCGGGCAGCGGGGCTGCTGGCCGCTGCGCGCCGTCCGGTGATCATCGTGGGACACGGAGCCCGGTTCGAGATGGAACCTGTCGTGGCGCTGGCCGAGCGGCTCAACTGCCCGGTGATCACCACGTTCAAGGGCAAGGGAATCATCCCCGACAGCCATCCGCTCGCCGGCGGCGTGTTGGGCAGGAGCGGCACGCCCGTCGCCAGCTGGTTCATGAACGAGTCCGACCTGCTGGTGGTGTTCGGCGCCAGTTTCAGCAATCACACGGGCATCACGCCCAAGATCCCCACCATCCAGGTGGACCTCGATCCGATGATCCTGGGGAAGTTCCACCCGGTGGAGGTGCCCGTGTGGGGAGAAATCGGGGTGACGGCCGCGCTTCTCCGCGAACGAGTCGACGGGACGGCCGCGGCCGAGGACAGGCGGTCCGAAATCGCCGGGCGCTGGGCCATCTGGCGGGATGAAAAGCTCAGGCGCGAAGCAGACGACCGGGGCCGAGGCATAGGCGCGGCGGCCGTGTTCGCTGCCTTGAACAGGCACGTACCGCCGAACGCGATCATGCCTGTAGATGTGGGTAACAACACATACTCCTTCGGCCGGTACTTCGAATGCGAGCAGCAGTCCATCTTGATGTCCGGGTACCTCGGATCGATCGGCTTCGCGTACCCGGCGGCGCTGGGAGCATGGGCGGCCACCCAGGAGGACGATCCAGGATTCCGCGGCCGACCCGTCGTCTCCGTGTCCGGGGATGGCGGTTTCGGCCAGTATATGGCCGAACTGACGACCGCCGTGAAGTACTCCATGCGTATTACACATGTGCTTCTGAACAACGGCGAACTGGCGAAAATCTCCAAGGAACAGCGAAGCGCAGACTACGACGTCTGGCAGACAGCGCTCCGCAACCCGAACTTCGCGGAGTACGCACGCCTGTGTGGGGCACTCGGAATTCGGGTCGAGAGTACCGTGGAGTTGGACTCTGCGCTGGAGACGGCCCTGGCACACGACGGACCGAGCCTCGTGGAAGTGATAACCGATCCGGAGCTGCTGTGAAAAACGAATCGAAAGCCAGCCGCGCCCAACCGGTAGCCCGGTGGAGCGAGCTGCAGGACCGGAAGCCGGCCTATGCGCTCGTCGGAAACGTGGACCTGGTAGTTAACCGGTTCGACGACCGGGTATCCGTGCTTTACGGACGCTGCCTGCACCGGGGAGCTCTCCTCGCCGACGGCCGCGTGGAAGGAGACAACCTGGTGTGCGGGGTCCACTTCTGGGACTACCGCATCGACTCCGGAATCAGCGAGTACGCGAACGAGGAAGTGCTCCATCAATTCAGGGCCTGGATCGACCTGGAAGCCGACGCCGTGCTCGTGGACGCGGACGAGGTGGAAGCGTGGGACGGGGAGAATCCACAGCCGTACCGCCGGGACGAGTACCTGGGTCTGTACCAGGATGTCCACGGCACGCCGGAAGAACCGCACAACCGCTACATCCAGGAGCTGGCGAGAGACGGACTCACGAAGCTGGGCCATCATGGCAGGGTGTCGGCCATGGGTGTACCACTCACGGAACTCCCCCGCTGGGACGACATCCAGCTCCTCACCGCGCAGTTGGCTCGACGCCCTCTCGCTGACGACGACACGGTTTCTACCGAACTCG
>CAYWLF010000186.1:0-5483 GCA_964458875.1 uncultured Gemmatimonadota bacterium | reverse complement strand
TGGGAGTCGATCGCGAGAGGCACGACGGTGGGCTACAAGCGGCTGCTTCGCGTGCCCGGGGTCGAAGCGGACCGCGTTCGGGTCACCATCGACAGTGCCCTGGCAGTGCCCGCCCTGTCTCGAGTCGGCGTGTTCGAGGCGTCGCCTGGAGAAGAAGCCGGCGGCCCGTGATTCTCATTCGAGCGCCACGCGAGCGCCTGCGTACCTTCCGGTACGCCCTGGCGGTGCTACTCGCAGTCCCATGCTTGCAGGCATGCCGGAAACCGGAAGTGAGCGCCGACTCGGCCCGCCCCAACGTGCTGTTCATCGCGGTGGACGACCTTCGGCCGGAACTCGGAGCATATGGAAATCCGCACATTCGCACGCCGCACATCGACCGACTCGCCGAGAGCGGCGTGACGTTCCTTCAAGCCCACGTACAGCAGGCCGTGTGCAATCCGTCTCGCGCGAGCGTGATGACCGGTCTTCGCCCGGACTCCCTGCGAGTGTGGGACTTGCAGACCGACTTCCGTGAAACGGTGCCGAACGTGGTGACCCTGCCGCAGCACTTCACGCGGAACGGGTATCACTCGGTGGCCATCGGGAAAATCTACCACAACGTGATACCCGACTCCCTGTCGTGGAGCGAGCCGAAGCTGCACGTCCAGGGGTATCCGTTCGATCCCGATGCCGTCTATCGACACCCTGACAACGTCGCGATCCAGGAGGCACGGAAGGCAGCCATCATCGAGTCCGGCCAGTCGGCCAGGTACATCGATCAATACGGGGAGTGGTACCTCAAGGCGGCGTCCACAGAAGCCGTGCCAGGTGGCGACGATCTGTACTACGACGGCGTGCAGACCGACGTGGCGGTCGAGAAGCTGGCCGAATTGTCCGCCACCGACCAGCCGTTCTTCTTCGCGATCGGCTACTACCGGCCTCATCTGCCCTTCAACGCTCCGAAAGCGTATTGGGATCTGTATGACCCGGAAACCATCCCGCCGGCCGGTAACCCGATGGTGCCCGACGACGGGCCGCCGATGGCGATCAACAACATGCGCGAGTTGCGCGGATACTCTGACTTCACAGGCGTCCCCCACCCGTTCGAGGGCGGAGTGTCTGAGGCGGACGCGCGCCGGCTGAAGCACGGGTACTACGCATCGGTGAGTTACGTGGACGCGCAGGTGGGACGGCTGCTCGACGCGCTCGAAGATCTCGGGCTCAGTGACAACACGATCGTCGTCCTGTGGGGCGATCACGGCTGGAAGCTGGGCGAGCACAACAGCTGGGCGAAGATGACGAACTACGAGATCGACACCCGCGCGCCCTTGATCGTGAGAGCGCCGGGCGATCGAGCCTCGGGTGAGAAGGTTGAGCGATTGGTCGAGTTCGTGGACATCTATCCCACGCTAAGCGACCTGGCCGGGCTGCCCGTACCCGGCCATTTGCAGGGCGTGAGCCTGGTGCCGCTCATGGAAGATCCCGCCCGCCCATGGAAGTCGACGGCGTTCAGCCAGTTTCTGCGCGAAGGAATCTGGATCGCGCCGGACGGAATCGAGTACATGGGGTACGCCGTGCGCACCGATCGCTACCGCTACGTGGTCTGGGTGAACCACGAAACCGGTGAGCTGGCGGCCCGCGAGTTGTACGATCACCAGTCGGACCCGGCGGAGAACGTGAACCTGGCCACCGATCCGGCATATGCGGAGACCGTAGCCGGACTGGAAGCCGTGCGGCACGCCGGGTGGCGCGCCGCGCTTCCGGTGCAATAACGGCCGCGAGTACTCGGAAGGGAGACAGGGGGACCGATGAACTCCGAAGTGGAAGCGTTGAGGGGCGTCGTTCCCGCTGCCGCCACGCTCGCTCCCGACGTGTCGAAGTGGTCAGTCGGGATGCATGTTCAGCACTGCGGCCTGGCGATGAACGAAGTCTGTCGGTCGCTGGTGTCGTCGGAGGGACCGCCACCCCCCTCCGGATTCAATCTCGTCACGTCAGCGATCTTCCTGACCGGCAGGATTCCACGCGGGCGCGGCAAGTCACCCGAACAGGCCATCCCTGGCGAGGGGGTGACGCCCGACGAGCTGGAGACGATCCTGGGCGAGAGCGAGCAGTGGCTCGAGAAGGTCGGCCAGGTCTCAGCGGATCACTGGTTCCGTCACTTCGCGTTCGGCGTCCTCGACCGCGAGCGCACGCTGAAGTTCATTCGGATTCACAACCGGCATCACCTGCGAATCGTTCAGGACATACTCCGGGCCTGACCCACCAGGTCCATCTCGAAGCGAGGAATCGATGACTGATCGATCAGCTGAGCGAGGTGCAGTTCGATGAAGCTCACCATCGGGCGTTGGTGGTGGCAGGTCTTCTGCGCGACGGCAATCAGCGCCGGTGCACTCGGCTCGCCCCGGCCCGCGCATTCCCAGGCGTGCCCGACCGCGCTGGTCGGCGCATGGACGGGCACCGTGCCAGCGCACGAGGGGTTTCTCTTCGACCTCACCGTCCGTGGGGACCCGGAGGGGACCTTCGTCGCTGAGATTCGCTCGGACGGCGAGTCGGAAACCGTTCCAACCTGGGGTGACGACGGTCGTCTGAGGTTCCAATCCGCGAACAGGCCTTTCGCGTTTTCGGGGGCGCCGAGCGACGACGGATCTCGATTGGCCGGATTCGTCCAATATGCTTCGCACGTCACGCGTGTGGTCCTGCCGGCCACGGGCGCCCCCGGCCCACCGGCCTGGTCCGGGACCTGGACCCCTCTGGGGGTGCCCGACTCGGAGCTCCGCCTGGACCTGTACATCGATGACGACGGCGAGGGCGGCCTGGGCGGGTACTTCTTCTTCCGCGATCCACGGATGACGGGTCTGTGGGGGTACGGCCTGGAGTGCGACGGAGACCGGCTGGGACTCGGAGAGAAGAACCTTGGCTTGTGGTTCGAGGGCAGCCTGACGCGCGCCGGGGAGCTCGATCTCACCGCGACGACGGCCGGCAGTTCGTTCCCGATGGTATTCGAGCGGATGTCGGACGACGAAGTTCCGGATTCAGGCGACGAGCCCGAGGTCCCGGCCCGGCCCGCCGGCGGAGCCGTGTATGCTGGCGGCGCTCCGGCGTCGCTCGACGATGGTTGGCGTCCCGCGGCCCCCGCCGACGTCGGGATCGACCCGCGGCCGATCGCCGACATGATCCGCGCTGTGGTCGACGGTGAGTTGGCCTACACGCACGGTGTACTGGTAGCGCGGCACGGCCAACTGGCGGTGGAGGAGTACTTCTACGGCTTTGACCGGGAAACCCTGCACGACATGCGGTCCGCTTCCAAGACGATCGCCTCGACGCTCGTGGGTCTGGCGGTGCGAGAGAGGCGGATCGATGGCTCGGGCGCCAAAGCCCTGACGTATCTTCCCCAGTACCGCCGCTACGCGAACTGGGATCCGCGCAAGGCCGATATCACGGTCCGCCACCTCCTGACGATGAGTTCGGGGCTGGACGCGAACGACTCGGATCGACGGTCCGCTGCCTCGGAAGGTCGGTACCAGTCCCAGACCCTCCGCCCGGACTGGATCAAGCTGGCCCTCGATGCCCCGATGATGGAAGATCCCGGGACGCAGCCCCTGTATGGTGGGGCCAATCCGATGATTCTCGGCGGGATCCTGGCGAACGTCGCAGAAGAGCCCGTCGAGTGGTTCGCGCACCGGACCCTGTTCGGGCCGCTGGGTATCGAGAGCTATAAGTTCTTCCTGGACCCTACGGGCGTCGTGTACATGGGCGGGGGCCTGTGGATGCGGCCACGGGACATGGCGAAATACGGCCAGATGTACCTGGATGGCGGAGAATGGCAGGGCCAGCGCGTGCTCGAGGAATCCTGGATCGAAGAATCCTGGCAGAAGTACGGCAGGCTGAGACCCCTGGAGCGCAACGGACACCAGTACGGGTACTTGTGGTGGCACCATGTCTACGACGTCGGCGGCGAGACCATCCCGACGCTCGAGGCGCGCGGCAACGGAGGACAGTACATCTTCATTGCGCCATCCCTGGACCTGGTGGTCGTCATCACGTCGGGCAATTTCCGTAACGGCAGGACGCGCGAGGCCGAGGACATCCTCAAGCACTACATCCTGCCCGCGGTTCTCTCGTCGGACGAGGTCAACCGGTGAGCGGGCCGAATGTCAAGATTCGTCCCCTGGCTCCAGGTGAGATCGACGCCTTCCTCGAATTGCGTCGCGAGGCCCTGGCGGTGGCGCCCCTGGCCTTCGCCGCTTCGCCCGAAGATGACCGCGGGTCCTCGGCGGACTTCATGCGGGGGTCCCTGGGAGACCCGGAAAATGCCGCCGTTCTGGGGGCCTTCGACGGCGATCGACTGGTAGGGATCGCCGGGGTCGGACGGTTCTCGAAGAAGAAGCAGGCCCACCGTGCGATCATCTGGGGGATGTACGTGTCGCCTGCGGATCGCGGTCGGGGGCTCGGCCGGGCGTTGCTCGCGGCGGCGGTAGAGAGGGCGCGCTCGTGGCCCGGAGTCCTGCAGGTTCAGCTGTCCGTGACCGACGCGGCGCCGGAGGCCCGTCGGCTCTACGAATCCGCGGGGTTCAGGGAATGGGGCGTCGAGCCGCGCGCACTGGGCAAGGATGGTCAATACGTGACCGAACGTCACCTGGTGCTGCCGTTCGACTGATCCGCCCGGGTTATCCCGTTCGAATGAACGTCCCATCCCTCAGTTCGGAATATGCCTGCTTCAGCTCGTCTTGCGTGTTCATCACGATCGGCCCCGCCCAGGCCACCGGCTCCTCGATCGGTTTTCCCGAAACGAGAAGGAACCGGATCCCCTCCTCGCCCGCCTGCACCGTGACCTCGTCCCCCCGGTCGAACAGGACGAGCGAGCGATTACCCGTCTGCTCCAGAGGCAGCGTGACGATGTTTCCGTCCTCGTCCCGCACCGAGCGAGGCTCCGACGCGTCGCGGAACGTGCCCGATCCCTCGAACACATACGCGAAGCCGTGCCGGCCGGTCTCCACCTGCAGAGTGCGACGGGTGCCCGGTGGCACCCACACGTCCAGGTATCTGGGGTCCGCCGCAATTCCGTCCACGGGGCCGCGTTCTCCCCAGAAACTGCCACAGATCACGCGGACCGTGGTTCCATCGTCCTCCGTCACCTCCGGAATGTCGGCGGACGTCACGTCCTGGTAGCGCGGCTCGGTCATCTTCTGAGATGCCGGCAGGTTCGCCCACAGCTGGAAGCCGTGCATCCGCCCGTTCGGATCACCCTTCGGCATCTCCTGGTGCAGGATACCGCTGCCCGCCGTCATCCACTGAACGTCACCAGCCCCCAGTTTCCCGGTGTTTCCGAGACTGTCGCCGTGATCCACCGTGCCCGCGAGAACGTAAGTGATCGTCTCGATTCCCCGGTGCGGATGCCAGGGAAAGCCGGCCTCGTAGGCGGCCGGATCTTCGTTGCGGAAGTCGTCGAACAGGAGAAACGGGTCGAACTCCTCGGTCGCGCCGAATCCGAAGGCACGTCGAAG
>CAYWLF010000185.1:0-5493 GCA_964458875.1 uncultured Gemmatimonadota bacterium | reverse complement strand
TGGCCGAAACGTCGATCAGGGTCGGCGGGGACGAGCTGGACGAAGCGATTGTGTCCTTCCTGCGCAAGAACTACAACCTGCTCATCGGCGAGCCGACGGCTGAAGCAATCAAGATCCAGATCGGGTCTGCCTATCCGACGGAAGAAGAGCGGGACATGAGCGTCAAAGGAAGAGACCTCGTGTCGGGGATTCCCAAGACCGTTCGGGTTAACTCCGCCGAGGTGCGCGAGTGCATGCTCGAGCCGATCCAGCAGATTGTCGGCGCGGTGCGCCGTGCGTTGGAGATCACACCACCCGAGTTGGCTGCCGACATCGTCGATCGCGGTATCGTGATGACGGGCGGTGGTTCTCTCATTCGAGGCCTCGACAAACTCCTCCGGGAGGAAACCGGTCTTCCGATCCATGTCGACGAGGAGCCGCTGACGTGCGTGGTCAGGGGCACAGGCCGAGTACTGGACGACATCCCGCGCTATCGGAGCGTGCTTACCACCTGAGGAGGCGTTGAGGCAAATCAACGTCGGCCGGCCTGAGAACCAGCGACGTGACCTGGTCATCGTCGCGGTTCTTCTGATACTCTCCTGGTCCCTCGCGGGCCTGGATTCCTCACAGGCCCTCGGTCTCACCCGCTTGCTGCGAGGTACGGTTCTCCAGCCGTTCATAGCGGCTGATGCCGCCTACGAGCGTCGCGCTGCGCTCACCTTGAGGGCGGCGAGGCTGGAGACTGAACGCGATCAGCTCTACGTGCGGCTCCAGGGGGCGACGGATCTCGAACGCGAGAATCGTGAACTGAGGGTCCAACTCGCACTGCCAGAGCGGAGTCCGGGGGCCTTCATCGTCGCGGAACTGGTTCCCGGTCGTCCGACGATCGGAGACTCGCACAGTTTCCTCCTGCGTAGCCTGTCCCTCTCCGGCCTCCAGGTCCCAACCGGGGTGAGCGTTCCTGATGGACTCGTCGGCGTTCTTCGATCGATCTCGGGGGGCACCGGTCTCGGGGAGTTCTGGACGCACCCGGATTTTCGGGTGAGCGTGCGGTCGGCTACGGGCGGTGCGACAGGTATCGTGAAAGCGTCCGTCGGAGATGATGGCGAGACGCTGATGCTGGTGGAGGGTGTACCCTACCAGGCGAGGATGGCGGAAGGAGCAATTCTCGAGACGGCGGGACTGGGCGGTGTCTTCCCAGCTGGAATTCGGGTTGGGACCGTGATCGCCGAGTCCGCCTCCAGGTCCGGCTGGTCCCACAGCTACCTGGTGGAGCCCGCCGTACAGCCGGGAGCCGTGCGGGCCGTGACCGCCTGGGATAGGCCCGCCCTCGCGCCGGACGTGCCGCCGGATTCGTCGGCGCAGACCAGCGGTGAGGCGGGACAGGGGGAGGAGGTGCCGATTGACGGGCTTTAGGCGCGGGTGGAGCGCCGATGCCGCCCTCGTGGTCGGCCTGATGATCCTACACTTCACCCTGTACCGGTTCTTCGTCCGGTGGCCGGCAATGCCGAATTTCCTGATCGGCGGATTGCTCCTGGCGGCGCTTCGAATGCGGGCCGGTTACGCCGCTTTCCTTGGCTTCGGCCTGGGGATGCTCGAGGCAGCCATGGGACTGGAGGGATTGGGTACGACATCCCTGGTCCTGACTCTCGTCGGCTACCTTGGCGCCCGCTCACGCGATCTTCTTTTCGCCGATGCGCGTCACTACGTGTTCATATATCTGTTCGTCGGGACCTGGGTCGCCGAGGTGGCGCTGATCCTGACCTTGCCCGGTGGACCAACCCCCCTGGGCGCTCTCGTCCTCGCACCTGTCAGTGCGCTCGGAACTGCGCTGGTTTGCGGTGCCGCCGAGTCGGTGGCGGCGGCGATTCGCAGACCGTGATGACGGAATGAAGGGCGGAGAGGCTATTCGGCTGAGCCGGGTGCGGCGTTCACGCGCCGCGGTGGCTGTGCTCTATGCCGTGATCTTGATCCTTGCCGCCGCTTTCTTCCGTCTTCAGGTGCTCGGTGGCGGTTCCTACGAGTTGCAGTCGCGGAACAATCGGCTGCGTCCGATCCCCATCCCAGCCGCCAGGGGCGCGGTCCACGACCGGAATGGGGAGTTGTTGGCCGAGAGCATTCCCGGGTACTCGTTGTCTCTCCTGCCCGCTCCACCCGACTCGGCCCGGGCCACCCTCGAGCGGCTGGCTCCGTATCTCATCCTCGCGCCCGAGGGCATTGAGGCCATCCTGGAGAGGCGAAGTCGCAATCCGCAGCTTCCGGTACTGGTCAGAGATGATCTGACCTTTGAGCAGGTCGCTGCCGTCGAGGAAAGGCGACCGGAGTTTCGTCTCGTGGTA
This sequence comes from uncultured Gemmatimonadota bacterium, assembly GCA_964458875.1. GTDB lineage: Bacteria > Gemmatimonadota > Gemmatimonadetes > Palauibacterales > Palauibacteraceae > Benthicola. The sequence goes on along the minus strand of CAYWLF010000185.1, from coordinate 3,175 downwards.
ATCGAGACTCACCCCCGGCGCCGCTATCCGGCGGGAGCCACGGTCGCGCACGTGATCGGGTACGTGGGGGAGATCAGCGAGGGAGAGCTGGACAGCGACGAGTTCGTCGAGTACGAGGCAGGCCGCATAGTGGGCAAGCAGGGAATCGAGCGCTCGTACGAATCGCTGCTGGCCGGTAGCGCGGGCACTCGTTATGTGGAGGTCAACGCGCGTGGCTCCATCGTGCGGGAGTTCGCGTCCGATCTCGCACGGGCCGCCGAGCCGGGCACGGATCTGATCCTCACGCTCGACCTCGGTCTCCAGCAGTTTGCTGATTCGATATTTCCGTCGGATGATGTCGGCGGGGTCGTCGCGCTCGATCCCCGCACCGGTGAAGTGCTTCTATTGTACAGCCGCCCCAGCTTCGATCCCAACCTGTTCGTGGGCGGAATCAGCGAGGCCGACTGGGCTGCGATCCGGGACGATCCCGGCGAGCCTATTCTCAATCGGGCAGCCGGGGCGCTGTATCCGCCCGGTTCGACGTGGAAGTTGGTTCTCGCGACCCTCGGCATACGCCAGGGGACGGTGGGGATCGACACGTATATGCCGACATCCTGCCGGGGCGCCCTGCAGTTCGGACGCCGGCCGTTTCGATGCTGGAAGACCGAAGGGCACGGGCCGCTGGATCTATCGGGAGCGATCAAGGAGAGCTGCAACGTCTACTTTTATCAGTTGGGCCTGCGCCTCGGGCTCGACCCACTCCTGTCAGGCGTGGATGGCCTGGGTTTCAACCAGGCTACCGGCATTGATATCCCCGGTGAGATCTCCGGTCGGTTCCCGCCCTCCCGAGACTGGTTCGACCGGAGGTACGGCAGGAGAGGATGGACGGAGTCAGTGGTCCTGAACCTGTCGATCGGGCAGGGTGAGACCGAGCAGACCCTCTTGAGGATGGCTCAATTCTACTCGGCGCTAGCCACCGGCGAGGTTCCCGTCGTGCCTCACCTCCTGCAATCAGAGGCCCTTCAGCAGGTGAGGGAGGATTGGTCCCTCGATCTGCCCGAGGCGCGTCGAAGGGAGCTCGTATCGGGGCTCGTCCGTGTCGTCAACGAGCCGGGCGGGACGGCTTACTGGCACAGGCCGCGCGAATGGACGCTGGCAGGCAAGACCGGCACCGCCCAAAATCCGCACGGCGAGCCACATTCCTGGTTCGTCGGATTCGCTCCCGCGAACGATCCGCGCATCGTCATTGCGGCTATTGTCGAGAACGGCCACCCCGATAACCGAACGTCCCGAGCCGTGCCCTTCGCCACGCAGGTGGTTTCGCGTTACCTCCAGTCGGAGGGGATTCCACCGGACCGCGCGATCGAAGCCCCGGCCCCAATTCCCGTGCCAGGCGTCTCCGAGCTGGCGGGGGAGGCGCAGTGAGGAGGGAGCGCTCCTCCGCTTTCCGCGGGCTCGGGGACCCCGTGCTGCTGGGTGGGGCTCTACTCCTCGCCCTCCTGGGAATCGGGATGATCTGGTCGGCGGGGCAGGTCGATCTGCCGTCCGGAGTCACTGGCGCATGGCAGCGCCAGTTGGTGTGGCTGGTCATCGCACTACTTGCGTTCGCGGTCGTCACCAGGGTGCCGATGCGGTGGCTGGAGTGGGCCACTCCCTGGATCTACGCTTTTTCGATCTTTCTGCTGCTTGCGGTTCTCGTTGTCGGCGGAGGGCCCAGCACTCGCAGCTGGCTTCGTTTCGCGGGCTTTTCCTTCCAACCTGCCGAGCTCGCCAAGCTGGCAACGATCCTGTTGCTGGCGAGGATGCTCGGGTCACGCAAGGAGCCGTATACGAGCCTGTTCGAGCTCTGGCGGCCGGTCGTGGCAGTGGTCGTTCCGTTCCTCCTCGTGATGGCGCAGCCGGACCTCGGCAGCGCGCTCATTTTCGTCATCATCCTGGTCAGCGCCCTGTTTTGGGCGGGAACACCCCTGTTCACGATCTTCATGCTGATCAGCCCGGGAGTCAGCCTCGTCCTGGGGTTCTCGTCAGCCGTATGGGGAGTGTGGTTCGTCGTCGTCGTCGTGGGCCTATACCTGCGGCGGCCGTTCATGGCGGAAGCCGTGGCAGTGGCGCTCGGGAACCTGGCGGCCGGGGCACTAGCCTCGCCCCTTTGGAATCGCCTGGCGCCGTATCAGCAGCGCCGGCTGCTCGTATTCCTCGATCCGGACGTCGATCCGAGGGGTGCCGGGTGGCATCTCATTCAGTCGAAAGTGGCGATCGGATCCGGTGGAGTCACGGGGCAGGGCTTCGGGATGGGACCCCAGAAGAGGCTGGCGTTTCTTCCCGAGCAGCACACTGACTTCATCTTCTCCGTCGTTGGGGAGGAACTGGGCTTGATCGGGGTACTCGTGCTTCTGTTGCTGCTTGCCTGGTTCCTCAGGCGAGTGCTGAGAGTCGCTGCGGAGTCGACCCAGGGGTTCGGCAGTCTCGTCGCGTTCTGCTTCTTCGCCGTCTGGTTCGGCCATCTGGTCATCAACATCGGGATGACAGTGGGTCTGATGCCGGTGACCGGTCTTCCGCTCGCGTTCATCAGCTATGGAGGGTCCTTCCTTCTGACGACCTTCGTGGGCGTCGCTCTCGTGTGTAGGGTCGCGTACGAGACCTGATTCTCAGGGGCGCGAATGTGTGAGGGGTCGCCATGGCTTCGGCTCCAGTTATATTCGTGCTCGACACCGGATACGGTTCTAGCGAGGTAGAATGGCCTGGTTTCGTAAAGAGAAGCAGAAACTCGTCGCCCAGAAGAGAGAACTGGCGGCTGACGTGTGGGAGAAGTGTGACGGTTGCGGTGAAGCCCTCTACACGCGCCGACTCGAGGAAAATTTCCGCGTGTGCCCCGAGTGCGACCACCATTTCAGCATCTCGGCGCCGGAGTATGCCGATCTGCTATTTGACGACGGACTGGCGGAAGAGTTTGACGCCAATCTGAGGTCTGCCGACCCCCTGGAGTTCGTCGATTCCAAGCCGTATACGCAACGGATCGAACTCGCCGAGAAGAAGGTCGGGACGTACGATGCGGTGCTGACGGGGGTTGGTCGGATCGAAGGACGCGAGGTGTGTGCCGGGATCATGGATTTCGGGTTCATCGGTGGCTCCATGGGATCGGTGGTCGGAGAGAAGATCGCGCGCATGATCGAGCAGGCGGTTGAGCGTTCGTGCC
>CAYWLF010000184.1:0-5500 GCA_964458875.1 uncultured Gemmatimonadota bacterium | reverse complement strand
CATATCGGGAGCTGTACGTTCTCGAGTCCGATCCCATCCTGACTGGTGACTTGCTCCAGGACGCGGGGCCGGCGGCGCGCGACCCGCAGTTCAATCAGCCGTACGTGCCGTTCGAGACGACCCGCCGTGGCTCGCGGGTATTCCAGCGCGGCACCGCGCCGAACGTGGGCCGGTACATGGCGATCGTACTGGACAGCCGGGTGCAGAGCGCCCCGGTCATCCGGCAGACTCTGAGCCGCAGGGCCCAGATCGAGATGGGCGCCGGTTCGAGCTTCCAGGAGGCGCAGGACCTGGCGCTGGTGCTTCGCGCCGGCGCCCTGCCGATGCCGATCAAGGTCGTTGAAGAGCACTCGGTGAGCGCGTCGCTGGGAGCGGACTCGATCCGACAGGGCAGGAACGCCCTCATTATCGGGATCATCGGGGTGGTACTGCTGATGATCTGGTACTACCGCGTCGCCGGTATCATGGCCGTGGCAGCGCTCGGAGTGTACGTACTGCTCGTGCTCGGCGGGCTCGCCGGACTGGGGGCTACGCTGACGCTTCCGGGCATCGCGGGACTGATCCTGTCGATCGGGATGGCGGTGGACGCCAACGTGCTGATCTTCGAACGAATCCGGGAGGAATCGGATGCCGGGAAGACGCCGCGGACGGCGGTTGACGCCGGGTTCGCCCAGGCGTTGTCGGCGATCGTCGACGCGAACCTGACGACGCTGATCACGGCGGCGATCCTGTACCAGTTCGGTACGGGGCCGATCCGCGGTTTCGCGGTGACCCTGGTCATCGGGATCATCGCGTCGTTCTTCACGGCCCTGTACGTGACGCGGACGTTCTTCCTCGTCTACCTCGAGCGGCGTTCGCCGACCGAACCACTGAGCATCTGAGACGGTCCAGATATGAGATTCTTCAGAAACGCGCACTACGACTTCCTCTCCTTACGGAGACAGGCCTATATCGTCTCGGCCGGGCTGCTGCTGCTCGGTATCGGCTCGCTCGTCCTGCGCGGCGGTCCGCGTTACGGCGTCGACTTCACTGGTGGAACGATGCTCCAGGTCGAGTTCGTCGAGCCGACTAACGTGGCGGACCTGAGAGACGTGATCGCCGAGGCCGGCATGGAATCGGCACAGATTCAGCAACTCGGAGATTCGAACGAATTCCTGATCCGGTCGCAGGACTTCGAGGGGATCGTGGATCGGGTGAGCGGGCTCTTCTCCGAAACGTACGGCGCCGATGGATTCACCATGAGTGCGGACGCGGTGGGGCCCAAGGTCGGGTCCGAGTTGCAGCGGAAGGCGGCCATCGCGATCCTGCTGTCATTCGCCCTGACGCTCGTGTACCTGGCGTTCCGATTCGAGTGGCGATTCGGGGTGGCGGCAATCGTGGCCACGTTCCACGACATAACGATCACCTTCGGGTTCATCTCCCTGTTCAACATCGAGATCACGCTGGCGACCGTCGCCGCGATCCTGACGATTCTCGGGTACTCGCTGAACGACACGATCGTCGTGTTCGATCGTATTCGTGAGAATCTCAAGAAGCGTCGGAAGGACGCTTACAAGGATATCGTCAACTCCAGCATCAACGAGACTCTGCCGCGTACGGTGCTCACCAGTGGCACGACGTTGGCGACGCTCATGGCGCTGTTCATCCTCGGCGGAACGGTAGTGCGTCCGTTTGCCCTGGTACTGATTCTCGGTGTCGTGATCGGGACGTATTCCTCGATCTTTGTCGCTTCGCCGACCTTGCTGGAGATCGAGCAGCGGTCTCGACGCAAGGAAAGAGCAAAGGGGCAGCACTGATCGAAGTCGGAGACGGCGGCGCGAAAGCGCTTCGTGGCCGCCGTCACGTGAACTGCTACCGCTCGAACTGACGGTCCCTGTCCGGTGAAGCTTTTCGACAGTCATCTCCACCTCACCGACGCGGCCTTCGCTGGCGCCGTGGATGAGACGATTGCCCGGGCGCGCGAGGCGGGGGTCGTGGGCATGGTGACCATCGCGTCCAATCTGCCCGACGCCCGCGAAGCCATCCGGATCGCCTACCTTAATCCGGGCATCTGGGCGACGGCCGGTCTGCACCCTCACGAGGCCCGCGACTACACACCCGGGCACGTGGCGGACCTCCGATCGCTGACGACGGAGTCGCCCGTCGTGGCCATCGGCGAAACGGGCCTCGACTTCTTCTATGACAACTCTCCCCGGACCGAACAGGCCGCGAGCTTCGAAGCTCAACTCGACCTGGCCTCCGAGACGGGTCTTCCCGTGGTGGTCCACTCCCGCGCGGCGGACCCGGAGACGATCGACTTCGTCCGGGACTACGCCGGCAGGGTGATCGGCGTGTTGCACTGCTTCTCGGGGGGGGCGGCGCTGCTCGAGGCGGGACTTGACGCCGGTTGGTACGTATCGTTCTCGGGCATCGTCACGTTCAAGAGGTTCGAGGATGGTGATCTCGTGCGTCGCGTGCCGGCGGATCGCCTGCTGATCGAGACGGACAGTCCGTACCTGGCGCCCGTTCCCATGCGAGGCAAGCGCAACGAGCCGGCACTGGTTCGCCACACGTGCGCAGCCCTGGCCAGGATCCGGAACGAAGAGGCGGAGGACTTGGCGCGGGTCACGCTCGAGAACGCGTGTCGGTTCTACGGAGTCGAGGTGGCCGGGTGAACGATTCGATGGGGACCGACCGCAGGATCCGCATTCTGTCCGATCGCGTCGCGAACCAGATCGCAGCCGGTGAAGTCGTGGAGCGACCGGCGTCCGTGGTGAAGGAACTGGTCGAGAACTCCCTGGACGCCGGGGCCCGCTCGGTGCGCGTGGAACTGCGGAACGGAGGTAAGACGTTCATTCTCGTCGCGGACGACGGCGAGGGGATGAGCCGACCAGACGCCCTGCTCGCCCTTGACCGGCACGCGACGAGCAAGATCCGTACGGCTGAGGATCTCCAGGGCGTCTCCTCGTTCGGATTCAGGGGAGAGGCCCTTCCGTCCATCGCGGCGGTGAGCCGCTTCGAGTTGGAGACGGCGCCGGTTGATGGAGGTCCGGCGACTCGGATTCGCGTCACCGGCGGCCGCATCGTGTCCACCGATGAGATCGCCCGCCGGCCTGGAACGACCGTGACGGTGCGGTCGCTTTTCCAGAACGTCCCGGCCCGCGCGAAATTCCTCAGGGCGGCCGGGGCAGAAACGAGAGCCGCCAGCGAAGCGATCCTGCTGCTGGCTCTTTCGAATCTCCGCACGGCCTTTCACCTGGAATCGAACGGACGGGAGCTCCTCTCCTTACCGCCGGCGGAGGACCCCGCAAGTCGGGTGGCCGACATCTGGGGCACGGACGAGGCCGGGCATCTTCTCGAACTGGACGTGGAAATCGATGGCCTCCGGGTGGGAGGGCTCATCCAGCGTCCGGATGCCGCCAGGCTCACGGGCGGGCGGAGGTATCTGTTCGTGAACGGCCGACCGTTTCGGGATCGCGCCCTGGTGCGCGCGGTGGATGACGCCTACCGGACCACGGTGGCGCCCGGTCTTCGGCCGACGTTCATCCTGTACTTGCGTCTTGGCGGCGAGCGGGTCGACGTCAACGTGCACCCGGCGAAGGCCGAAGTGCGGTTCAGCGACCCGGGGCGCGTGTACCAGGCGGTCGTCGAAGCGGTCCGGGCGCGTCTCGGAGCGGTGAGCAGCGCGCCTGGTCTCGGCCCGGATCGCGCCTCCAGGGTGGCCGAGAGCCGGCCCGGAGAGCCGGACCCGAGTGGCGAGGGTGAGGCGCCTCCGCAGCTGGCGTTCTTCGTTTCCCGTGCCGGCGAGGGAGCCCCGGGGGATGAGACGCCCGTGGAAGGGACGGAGAGCCCTCCCCTGGGCGCGGTGGGCCGGGCGGTCCGTCCGCACGCCTGGCAACTGCATGACGCCTACATCCTCGTGTCCACCAGGGACGGATTGCTCATCGTGGATCAGCATTCGGCGCACGAGCGGGTTCTGTTCGAAGAGATCATGGAGAAGTTCCAGGGCAGCGGCGCCGAGTCCCAGCGACTGCTCTTTCCCCTGACGTTGAGACTGGCCCCGGCGGAATTCACGGCGGTCGAAGAGCTCGGCGGCCTCTTCCGGGCCGTGGGATTCGAGGTCGAGGCTTTCGGCGACCGAACCGTGATCGTCCACGCCGCGCCCAACCCGCATCCGTACTTCGACGCCGAGGGGTGCTTCCGTGACATGGTTGCCGAGCTGACACACGGGTCGGATCTCGTCAATTCTGCCCGCAATCAGCACGAGCGAATCGCCAAGAGCATGGCCTGCAAAGGTGCCATCAAGGCCGGGCAGCCCCTGTCGCGTGCCGAGATGGAGGAGCTGGTGGACCGGCTGTTCGCGACAGAGCTGCCGGGCCACGACGTGCACGGGCGGCCCACGATTCTGCGCCTGACCATGGAGGAACTGGCCCGGCGTTTCGGCCGATCGTGAATCGTCCGCCGAGAGTCCTGATCATTCTCGGCCCGACGGCCGCCGGGAAGACGGCGCTTGCCCTCGATGTGGCTCGGCTCCTGGACGGCGAGATCATCTCGGCCGACAGTCGGCAGGCCTATCGCGGCCTCGAGGTGGGCACCGCAGCCCCGACCGCCGCGGATCGGGCCTCCGTTCCGCACCATGGAGTGGCTTTTCTGGAGCCGGGCGAGAGGTACGGGGCAGGGCGGTTCGCCCGCTTGTGCCGCCGCTGGGTAGCTGAGATCGCGTCCCGGGGCCGGGTCCCAATTCTGGTCGGAGGAACCGGGTTCTTCCTCCGGTCTGTTACCATACCGGTCTTCCAGGAGCCCGATCTCGACGTCGGGCGTCGTTCGGCCCTCGAGGACTGGCTGGCGCAGATGCCGCTCGAGGATGTCCGCCGCTGGGTCCAGCGTCTCGATCCGGAGCTCGATTCCCGTCTCGCGGTGGTAGACCGGCAGCGCGCGGGGAGGGCGCTGGAACTGGTCCTGTTGAGTGGGCACAGTCTGACCTGGTGGCAAAGACATGCCCCGCCGGAGGCCGAGCCTCTGGCGTCCCGGGCCTGGGTGCTGGAGGTGGAATCCGCGGTGCATCGTGAGAGGATCGAAAGGCGAGCCCGGGCGATGCTCGACTCGGGGTGGGTGGCGGAGGTACAGGCCCTCGCGACCGGCGGACATGGGACGGGATCACCGGCGATGACGTCGATCGGCTACACGGACGTATTCCGCTTCGCCTCGGGAGAGATCTCGCGCGATGAGGCCGTGAAGGCCATCGTTCGGGATACATGGCAGTACGCTCGCCGGCAGCGAACGTGGTTCAGGCACCAGCTCGCGGAGGACGTGACGCGCGTAGACGCGGCCATGGATATGGTGGAGTTGGCCCGGAGGATAGCGGCGGACTGGACTCGATCCGTCGCCCTGGACGAAGCCTCGGAAGAGAAGTGGCACGCATGATCGAATCGGTGAGACCATGAGGATCGGTATCGCGTGTTACCCGACGTACGGCGGTTCGGGCGCCGTGGCGACCGAGCTGGGGATCGAGCTGGCGGCG
>CAYWLF010000183.1:0-5507 GCA_964458875.1 uncultured Gemmatimonadota bacterium | reverse complement strand
CCCTTCCCTGCAGCCCTATCCCCAGCAGCTGCGTCGGATGCCACCCCGCCCACGCACCGCTGCCGGCCAGGTCGAGTCCCTCACGGAGACGGCGCGCTGCCGCGAGCAACAGAGCCATCGCGAGGTCGGCCGTCGCATCGGTCAGGACGTCGGGCGTGTTGGTCACGACGATCCCCCGCGCCGATGCCGCCGCCAGGTCGATGTTGTCGTACCCGACCCCGTAGTTGGCGACCACGCGAAGGGACGGCAACCCGGCCAGTTCGGCCTCGCCCACGGGCTGAGAGACGAGAGGAATGATCGCGTCTACGTCGTCACGCGCCGGAAGGCCTGCCCCTGGCTGGTGGAACAGCGTTTCCCTACCGGCGGGCCAATCGGGCTCGGGGCCCGACAGATCGTGCAGTTCTCCCGCGACAAGGACGAGTCGATCGGCGGATTCGGTCATGGGGCAGGCATCCGGTCATCGCCGCTCGGCGAAGAACTCCTTGAGAAGGGTCGAGGACTCGTCCGCCCGAACACCCGAGAACAGCTCCACGCGGTGATTCAGGCGCTCGTCCTGCAACAGGTTCCCCAGGGAGCTGCACATCCCCGCCTTCGGATCGAGCGCGGCGAAGACCACGCGTTCGACGCGCGCCAGGACGATCGCCCCGGCGCACATGGCGCACGGCTCCAGGGTGGCGTAGAGCGTGTGTCCCTCGAGTCGCCAGTCACCCAGCCGGGCCGCGGCATGCCGGATCGCGAGGAGCTCCGCGTGGGCCGTAGGGTCCGAGAGTTCGCGCGTCCTGTTGTGGCCCTCGTACGCCGTGCCGTCCGGCGCCACGACCAGCGAGCCCACCGGCACCTCACCGTGCCGGGCCGCTTCACGGGCCAGCGCCAGCGCTCTCTCCATCCAGCGGTCGTCAAGGTCGGTCATGCCGTTCCCTTCCGTTCGATCTGGGTCAGTGCCGCATCGATTCGCTCGAGCGATCTCTCCCGGCCAAGCAGAACCAATACACCGAAGATCCCCGGACTGTCCTGCACGCCGAGAAGGGCCACCCTGAGCGGGCCGATCACCTTGCCGAATCCGATCTCCTGCTCGTCGGCAATGGTGCGAAGGCCGGTTTCCAGGCTCGCCGCATCGAACGGGTCGGCCGCCACGATGACCTCGCGCTCGGCGGCCAGGATCTCACGCGCCGCCTGCGGATCCTTGAGCCAGTGCTTCTGCACCGAATTCTCGTCGAAGGCGACCGATTCGCCGAAGTACCGAAGGCTGGTCTCCGCGATCGCCGGGATCGTCCGCGCCCTGGTCTTCTGCAGGTTCACGACCTCTGCAAAGCGCGCCGGGTCGGTGGCGGCGATCGCTCGACCCGCGTCGTCCATCGCCTCGAGCACCAGGGGCACCAGCTTCTTGGTAGGTGTCGCGTCGAGATACTTCCCGTTCAGCCACTCGAGCTTCTTGGGATCGAATACGCCGGCCTTCTTCAGGATGCGGTCCAGCGTGAACGCCTCCACGAGCTCTGAGAGCCGCATCGACTCGCGGTCATCTCCCGGCGACCACCCGAGCAATGCGAGGAAGTTCACCAGCGCTTCGGGGAGGATGCCCTCCTCCCGATAGGCTTCGACGGACGCCGCGCCGTGTCTCTTCGACAGGCGCTTGCCGTCCGGGCCCAGGATCATGGGCACGTGCGCGAACGTGGGGAGTTCCGTGCCCAGCGCCCGGTAGATCAGGATCTGCTTCGGCGTGTTGGCAAGGTGGTCGTCGCCCCGGATCACGTGTGTGATGCCCATGTCCAAGTCGTCGGAGACTACCGCCATGTTGTACACCGGAGTGCGGTCCGAGCGTAGAATGACGAAGTCGTCCAGGCTGTCGCCGGGCACGGTCGTCAGACCATGCACGGCATCCTCGAAGGTGATGTCGCCCGGCGGGACCTCGAAGAACACGGCGTGCGGCTCGTCGGCTGCCGCGCGGCGCCCGGACTCGGCCTCATCGTACCCCGAAGACGCTCGATACCGGAAAGGGGCCACGTCAGCCCTCGCCTTTGCCCGCATCTCGTCCAACTCTTCTTTCGAAGCGAAGCACCGGTAGGCCGTTCCCGTATCGAGAAGTCCATCCACATCGGCCCGATGTCGCTCGAGTCCGTCGGCCTGGTGCACGGGAGGTTCGTCCACCTCGAGACCCAGCCACTCCATGGCCTCGAGAATCCGGTCCGTCATTTCGTCGCTCGATCGCTCGCGATCGGTATCCTCGATGCGCAGCAGGAAGGCCCCGCCGTGATGACGGGCGAACAGGTAGTTGAACAGGGCCGTCCGGGCGCCGCCGACGTGCAAGTGGCCCGTCGGGCTCGGAGCAAAACGAACTCTAGGTATTGTCATTATTTCAAGCCACTTAGATTATTGCATCTACGGTACTATCTAGGTCGAAGTGCCACGATGTGGGTCGCCGCCGAAGACGTCGCGTCCAGCGCGCGCGGCCCTCGCCCGTGGCGCCGCTCTGAACCGCGACTCATCTTGCAAGCCGACCGGTCCCGGCGCCACCCGTCAGCAGGCGTACGGGACACATTACGGCAGCGATCAGCGAAAGGACACGCCGGATGCCCGGGCCGTCCGAGGTCTTCGTTCTCCCCTCCCTGCGCAGCCCTTTCACGAAGATGGACCGCGAGTTCGGTGAGCTCGACGCCCTGCAACTGTCGGTGCCCGTGGTGCAGCAGTCGGTCGTGGGTCGTGGTGGACCGGGTCCGGGTGCGGAGGCCAGAGTGGACTTGATCGCGTGGGGAGCCGTGATCCCTTCCCTGGCCCTGAGCAACTGGGGTCGCGAAGTGTGGCTGGAGGCTGGCCTGGACCCCCACGTGGCTGCGGTCACAGTGATCCAGCAATGCGGCACGAGCCTCGCCGGAGCCACGCACGCCGCGGGGCAGGTCCTCGCGGGATCCGTCCACCTGGCACTGTGTGGCGGGGTGGACTCGATGTCGAGCGCCCAGATAGGGTTCGGTCGGAACCTGAGCCGGACGATTCGTCGAACATCCGCCCAGAAGGGAATGCGCGGTATCCTGGACGAACTGCGGCGGGTTCGGAGAAAGGACCTGCGACTCGCGATCCCGGCGGTAAAGGAGCGCAGCACCGGCCGTTCGATGGGCCAGCACGCCGAGGTCACCGCTCGCCAATGGAGCATTGGGCGAGAAGACCAGGACGAGCTGGCCGCAGCGAGCCATCAAGGTGCCCTGCGCGCCCAGGACGATGGCTTCTACCGGTCTCTCCTCGTGACGCCGGGCACTTTTTCGGTGGATGCGGACACGCTTCCGCGCTCGGACTCGACTCTCGAGAAGCTGGCACGACTCAAACCGGTCTTCGACAGGGAGAGTGGCACTCTCACGGCCGGCAACTCGTCGCCCCTCACGGACGGGGCGGCCAGCGTGTGGGTGGCGGACGCGGAAGGGCTTCGGCGCCTGCCGGACGGCGCGCCCCGAGTTCGGCTGGTGGACTGGGCGCAGGCGGGTGTCGACATCGACGCCGATGGCCTTCTGATGGCTCCGGCACTGGCGATTCCGCGACTCCTGGCCCGGCACGGTCTGGGCTACGCGGACGTCCAACTGTGGGAGATTCACGAGGCGTTTGCCGCCCAGGTGCTCAGTACCATCGCGGCGCTCGAGGAGAGGGATTGGGTGCGTGACGCGGCGGGCATCGAAGCCGACCTCGGGCGGTTCCCCCGCGAACGCGTGAACCCGAACGGGGGGAGCATCGCGCTCGGTCACCCGTTCGGGGCGACAGGCGCCCGCATCCTGTCCCAGGCCGCGGCGGAGCTGGCAGCCATGCCGCAGGGGAGCCGGGGCGTGGTCAGCATCTGCGCGGCGGGGGGTCTGGGCCACGTCGCACTGCTGGAGGCCGTCTAGACGGGCCCGGCCCCCTGGACCGGCCTGGCCACCGTCCACGCGAGCCACACCAGCGACCCGAAGACCGCGGCGCCCAGCGCCACGTGCGCGGCCCTCATCCAGTCGGGAAGCGACATCGACACCATCCCGGCCGCGATCAGCAGCTGGAGTACGACCAGGACGGCCGCGGTGATCGCCGCGCGGCCGGCGCCCCGGTCCCCGGCTCGACGTCTCTTCACGAATCGGGGCAGGAACAGGGCCCAAATGAAGAGAGCATACGCGAGCAGGCGATGACCCCAATGAACGTGCATCAGAGGATTATCGGCAGGCATCCAGCTTCCGTTGCACGCCGGGAATCCCTGGCAGGCGTGTCCGGCGTCGAGGTTGGCGACCAGGCCACCGGCCAGGACGACAACGAACCCGTACACCGCCGTCCACAGCAGCGCGCCCGAGGCTCCGTCTGACACCTTCATCGAACGGCCGGCGGGCCCCGAGACGGCGGTAAGGGTCGCCACGATCAGCAGTGCCATGAGGAGCATGGCGGTGCCGAGGTGGAGGATCACCGATGCCGCGGGAAGCTCGAGCCAGACGGTCACGGCGCCCAGCATGATCTGGATGAGCACCAGGACGACGGCTGCCAGGCTGGTTCGCTTGAGCCGGGTCCACAGGGGATCGCCGCTGCCCCCCCACTTCCACGCCGTTACGGCCACCGCGATCACCAACGCTGCCACACCGGCCGCGACAATGCGATGCCCGAACTCGATGAACGTGGCGACCGACATGGCGGGAAGCAGCTGTCCGTTGCAGAGCGGCCAGTCATCCCCGCAGCCCAGTCCGCTCTCGCTGATCCGGACGAATCCGCCGAACGCGATGAGGAAGAAAGTGGCCGCCGCAGCGATCCATGCCAGCTGGCTCCAGGTCCGCAAGCGATTCGAATCAGGCACGATACGCCCCTCATCGGCGAAAATGCGGTCAAGAATGGGCAGCAGGCCAAGTCGCCGGGAAACGCCTGCGGCCCGTATGGTGCGCGCGGCGGGCGAGCCGTAGGTTCCGCTCGTCGATGGACGGGAAGATAGACGCCGGGGGCCAACGACGAAACCGGGGATCCAGTCATTCGATGATCACGCCCCAAGAGGGTAAGTCCAGCTTCTCCCTGTTCGCTGTCCAGCAGCTGCTGCCCCGCCTGCGGGAGCATCAGAGGGCGCTGTCCGTGGCTGCCGTGGCGCTCGTCCTCAGCGCCGCGATCGGACTCGCCTTCCCGCTGATCGTCCGGCACCTGATGGACGCGGCCTTCGAGAACCGAGATCCATCCGCCCTCAATTCCATCGCCGGGCTCCTCCTCGTCGTCTTCGCCGCTCAGGCCGTGTTCAACTTCATCCAGGTGTTTCTGCTCAGCGCCACTTCGGAGAGGGTGATCGCGGGTCTCCGGACCGAGTTGTTCGCGCATCTGCTGACTCTGTCACCGGGCTTCTACGCGGAGCGAAGTTCGGGCGAGCTTACGAGCCGGCTGGCATCGGACTGTTCCACGCTCCAGGTGGTCCTCAGTCATCAGCTGGCGGAGTTTCTCCGACAGTTGCTGTACTTGATCGGCGCCCTCACTCTCCTGGCGATCCTGCACACCGACCTCATGGTCACGACGATCACGGTGGCCCCGATCGTCGTGCT
>CAYWLF010000182.1:0-5511 GCA_964458875.1 uncultured Gemmatimonadota bacterium | reverse complement strand
AGTCGCCCAGGACCACCCGGCCGAACTCGTCCAGCAGCCGATCTGTGACTACCAGGGGGTTGGGAATCCATTCCCCGTCCAGCTTCAGGACCGGTTCTATCCCGTTGATGAGTCCGAGGTACAGGGCCTTGTGAGCACTCCAGGTCTCACACAGCGTGCAGCTCTCCATGGCCCGGGAGAAACCGACGTAGAGCGGGAGGAAATCCGTCGAGCCGCCGTCGGGTGCCGAGCCGTGCCTCGGGCCGGCCTGGCCGAACACGGCGGTGTCCGCGGCGACGCTGAAATCGCAGGCCATGCCGATCTCCTGCCCGCCCGCGATTCGCATGCCGTTGACCCTGTTCACGACCGGCTTGTCGCAACGGAGTATGGCGTCGATCATGTCGTTGAACAGGCGCATGTACTGCTTGTACTCCTGCGGATTACCCGAGTAGTACTCGGCGTATTCCTTGGTATTCCCGCCTGTGCAGAAGGCCTTGTCACCGGTCGCCGTGAAGACGCAGCACACGACGCGTCGGTCCATGCTCGCCTGTCGAAAGGCCAGGATGACTTCCTTCACTGCCTCCGTCGTGTAGCTGTTGTATTGCGTCGGGTTGTCGAGGTAGATCCAGGCGTTGAACAGGCCCTCGGCCTCGCCCCCGGTCGAGTCGAGAGCCGGACGGAGCTCGTAACGGATCTGATCGAAGTCCCTTTCGGGAACAAGCGTGTGGCTCTTCAGCATTGGCTGCCCCTCCGTGCTCATCGGCCGTCTTGACCGATCAGGAATTCCAGTCCGGCATGAGGATCGCGCGCCTGGTGATCGCGTGATCGGCTACTTCGCGCATCACTTCGGGTCCGCGGCTCATCGGGAAAGACTCTATGAATGGGCTGAGGACGATCTTGCCTTCCGTTACCAGCTCGAGCGCTTCCGGATAGAGCTCCGGTCTGCAGCCCCACGTTCCCTGGACGGTGGCATCGAAGGCCATGAGGTTGCTCAGTCGAAACTCGGCCTTGGCCAGAGTGAAGCCGATGACCACGAGGGTGGCCGCGTGCGTGAGGAGACCGTAGGCCGTGTTCTGCCCGGCCGTCGTACCGGAGCACTCGAAGACCTTCCAACCATGAGGATCGCAGCCCCACTCGCGCGCATGCCCCGCGACTTCCTTCTTGATGGTCCTGAAATCGTTCTCGGCTGCGTTCAACGTCAGGCTCGGGCCGTACTCCCCGATCGCGGCCAGCTTAGCATCGTCGATGTCGATCGCGATGACGCGAGCCCCGAAGGCCGACGCAATCTGTGCGCAATAGGTCCCGACTCCCCCGATCCCCACCACGATGGCCAGGTCCCCGGCCCGGAGGTCACAACGGACGATCGCCTGGTAGGGCGTGGTAACCGCGTCCGCTACGACCGAGAGATCTGCCAGCTCGTAGTCTCCGCGCGTCTCGATCTGGCACAGCCCACGCGCCGGAACCGCAACGAATTCCGCGAAGCCACCGTCCATGTCATTGCCCGGCATGAGCTGGGACCGGCACACGTTCCCCCGTCCTCCGCGACACAGTGCGCACTCGCCGCATGGAATCACGGCCGGCACGATCACCTCGCGACCGATGAGCCCCGCACCGGCCGGGCCGGCCTCCACGACGGTCCCACTGATTTCGTGTCCGAGGGTGAGGGGCAGCGGCCTCTTGGTGGGGACTCCATCAAGCCAGAACCCGATGTCGGTATGGCAGACCCCGCAGCCGGCCACCCGGATCAAGACCTCGTCTTCCGAAGGTTCGGGAACCGGGACTTCATGGATCTCGAGTGGCGCTCCTACCTCGATCAGTCGAATTGCTTTCATGTCAGTCGCCGTCCTGCCGTATCGGTATTTGTCCAGCACGCGTGCAGTCGTCGCTCAGAACACGCCTGCCCGCCTGCACATCAGGCCTCCCACCAGCTGATCGGCGAAACCCTCTCCGATCTCTTCCGCGTGCAAGGATCCCTCCGGCCGATACCAGCGCGCGATCCAGTTGATTGCGCCGAGAATTGCGAACACGGAGATCTTCGAATTCACCGCTCGGAACTCTCCGATGCGCACCCCTTCGTCGATAGTCCGACGGAGCTCACGCTCGTAGCGGTCCCGGGCAGAGATGACCTCGCGCTGATGCTCGTCCGAGAGGGCCGTCACCTCGAACGCGAGGGGGGAGCCGTCCAGGGTGTCGGTCATCACCCGCACGTGCTCGCGAATCAGGAAAGAGAGGCGCTTGCCTGCCGAGTCCAGACTCCTCGCCTGCTCCATCAGGCGGGAGAGCTCGGCGAGCGACCGGCGGTGGCACTCGTAGAGGATGGATTCCTTGTCGGGGAAGTAGTGGTAGAGAGCTGCCTTCCTCACACCTAGATGCAGCGCGATGTCATCGAGGGTGGTCGTGTGATAACCGTTGTGGCGGAACGCGTGCAGCGCGGCGTGGAGAATCTCGTCGCGCCGCCTCCTGCGCTTCTCGCGTACGTGCTCTGATGTGGTTGTCGCTCCCACATCCGAGGGCATCGAACGACCTCCGGAACAGTGAAATTTCAAACCTCAGTTAAAAATTCTACCGCTCGGTCAAGACGAGGGCAAGCGACGGGAAGAGGCAGGGAGTCAGCCGGTGGAAACTCACCCCGAGTCAGCCGCGCTCGGCTATCAGCGACCCGAGCGCGATGGCATTAAGGCGGGCCCGGGCACTCTCCGCCCGTGACGGGATGAGCACGGGTACGGCGGCCCCGACAACCACATGGCCGGGATCCTGCGAGGTCCAGTACTGAACCGCCTTGGCGGTGATATTGGCGGCTTCAAGCGTCGGGAACAGCAGGATATCCGCCCGTCCGGCGACCGGCGATTCGACTCCCTTCAGCACTGCGGCCTCGGCCGACAGCGCGAGGTCCATGGCCAGAGGACCGTCCACGACACAGTCCCGGATCTCACCTGCGACGTGCGATTCCACGAGGCGCAACGCGTCCATACTACCCTGGAGTCTGGCGGTCGGCTGTTCAGTTGCCGAGAGCACGGCCACCCGGGGTTCCTCGGCGCCCAGCGCGTGGTAGACATTGACGGCGTTGCGCAGGATCGCTTCTTTCTGACGCACATCGGGGGTGGGGTTGATGCCACCGTCCGTGATCCCCACCAACCGACCCGTTCCGCGACCTGCGTAGTCGATCAGGAACACATCGCTCAACAACCGGCCCGTCCGCAGTCCCGTTCCGCGCTCGAGGACGGCCTGGATCAGGACCGCAGTCGAGACGGCTCCCTTGAGCAGGATGTCGGCCTCGCCGGCTCGCACCAGTTCGACGGCCGCCGTGGCCGCTTCCCGTTCCACGGAACGGTGGACGATGTCAAACCCGTCCGGCTCCAGTTCGAGGGATTCGAGGCGGCTCCGAATAACCGCTTCGTCTCCCACCAGGACGGCGTCGGCCCACCCGCGGCGTCGGGCTTCCCCCACCGCCCGAAGCGTATGCTCGCTTGCCGCCGCGGCCACGGCGATCGTCTTGGGCGACAACCGCGACGCTTGCTCGCGAAGTTCGCGCAGAGATCGAATCATCCGCGCGGCTCCAGGCCGATCGCGGCGAAGCTCTGACCGGCGCGGAACGCGTTCAGGTTCAACTCGCGGTGCTCAGGACGGAAGGCAGCCTCTAACGTATGCACCCACACTTCGATCGAAATCTCCGATGCGAAGTTCGAGAAGGCGCCTGCCATGACCACGTTCGCGGCTTTCTCGTTTCCCAGGTCGCGCGCCATGTCGAGCGCCGGGACGAACACAACTGTCTCGACCCTGTCCTCGCACAAGTCACGAACATTTTCCGGGTACGGCACCCTGAGCGAACCGAGGGGCGCCGGGGTAATGCGCTGCTCGTTGATCAGCAGAACCCCTTCGGGCTTGAGGCAGGGCAGGGTGCGCAGAGCCTCGAGGAGTTCGAGCGAGATGAGAGCATCGGCCATTCCAGCGGGTATGACGGGTGAATGGACGCGGTTCCCGTAACGTACTTGACTGACCACGCTTCCCCCGCGCTGCGACATGCCGTGAATCTCACTCTTCCGCACGTCGAATCCTGCCGTGAGGGCAGCTTCGGCCAGGATCCCGCTCAGCTTGAGGACCCCGTGCCCCCCCACCCCCGTGATGAAAACGTCCTTCATACTGGCACCAGGTCGCGCCGAAAGGCGTCCACCTTGAGCCCGCAGAACGGGCAGATCTGTGCGCACAGACCGCAGCCCGTGCACACGGCGGGATCGATAACAGACCGACCGTCCAGTTCCTCGATGGCAGGGCAGCCCAGCTCCAGGCACGCACCACAGCCCGGACAATCGATCTCCATCTCCGCGGGATGGCCGAGCGGCACTCGCTCGACCAGGCGGCACGGCGCCCGACAGATGATCACGGATAGCTCTCCGGCTGCCAGCTCCTCGTTCAGGGTGGCCTCCAGCCGATCCATGTCGTAGGGGTCCATCTCGCGCACGCGGCGCACGCCGATAGCCCTGCACAGGGCGGCGAAATCGAGCCGGTGGGTCTTCTCGCCAGACGCGGTCACCCCCGTGCCCGGATGGTCCTGATGGCCGGTCATGGCCGTGGTGCCGTTGTCGAGGATCAGCAGGGTGCTCGTTCCGCCGTTGTAGACCGAGTTGATCAGTCCGGTGATCCCCGAGTGGACGAACGTCGAGTCGCCTATGACGCCCACCACTCGTCTCTGGTCGGCTGCCGCGCCGAGGGCGATCTCCATTCCCTGCGCCATGCCTACGCTGGCCCCCATGCACAAGCAGGAGTCCATCGCGAGGAGAGGGGGCAGGGTGCCCAGCGAATAGCAGCCGATGTCGCCCGTTACCACGAGGCCCATCTTCGCCAGCGTGTAGAACACGGCCCGGTGTCCGCAGCCCGCGCACAATACCGGGGGGCGCACCGGAAGCTGTTCGTCCACGGGCTCGACGCCTTTGCTCACGAGTTCCGTGCCGAAGCCGGCGGCCACCTTGTCTGGATCCAGTTCACCCGTAGTCGGGAAGACCTCCTTGCCTACGGGCCGCAGCCCGAGGGCCCGGATCTCGTTTTCCAGAAATGGATCCAACTCCTCGACCACGTACAACTCGTCCACGCCGTCGGCGAACTCCCGTACCAGGTTGACCGGGAGTGGATAGGTCAGCCCCAGTTTCAGAATCGACGCCTGGGGCATCGCCTCGAGCACGTACTGATACGAGACGCCGCTCGTGACGATGCCGATGGTCCTGTCTCCCCAGTGGATTCGATTGAGTTCACGGTCGGATTCTCCGAGTTGAGCCAGGCGCATCAGGCGCCTTTCCACGATCTCGTGCCGGCGGCGGGCGTTGACGGGAAGAAGCACGTTCTTCGACATGCGCCTCCGGTAGGGTCGTATCTCCCTCGGCTCATACACGGCCTTGGCGTCAAGAACAACCGGCGACATCGAGTGGCAGATCCGGGTGGTCACCCTCAGCATGACCGGTGTATCCAGCGCTTCCGAGATATCGAACGCCATGAGCAAGAAGTCTCTCGCCTCCTGGCTGTCGGACGGCTCGAGCACCG
>CAYWLF010000181.1:0-5520 GCA_964458875.1 uncultured Gemmatimonadota bacterium | reverse complement strand
GACCTGAGCGAGATCAAAGAGATGGCGGCCACCATGCGACGGGAGGGCCGCGCAAGCGATCGCTGATCGCCTTTGCCTCAGTCGACTTCAACGGGGCCTCGCCAGGTCGGCGGGGCCTTGCCACATCCGGACCCGGCGCATGGACCACCGCCGCCGACCTTGACGGGTCGTGACACCTCGTCGAGACTGGGCAGCTTTTCCAATGGGCATAATTCCGGCCGGCGCACCCGGGGCTGCGGGCGGGTGGCCAATCGTGAAGTCGTGCCCCGACACCCCGCGAAAGGGAAATTGACTATGAAGAAGTTGACCGTTGGACTCGCCGTTCTCGCTTACATGCTGGTTCCACAGGCTGCGCACGCCCAGGATGGCGACGATGGTGCGTCCGAGACCGTCATCGTGGCGATGGCCAAAGTGAAAGTTCCCCTCGGAGAGGACCGCGGGAAGTTCATGCAGTTCATCGAGCAGTACGTCGCCCCGCAGGAGAGGAACAACCCGAATGTGCTCGCCTACCACGTGTTGGGGCACTACTACGGATCCAATTCGAGCGAGGTCGTGATCGTCTCCGTGTACGAGAACCTGGCTGCCATCGAGGCTCCATGCGGTGACCCATGCAGCGAATGGTGGGAGGCGAACGTGCCCTCCGAAGGTGAAGAGGGGCGCGACGAGTTCGAAGACCTCCGGGACACCTACTTCAAGTACTTCGCCAAGCACTCGGACGAGGTCTACATGTCAAACAGGGCCCTCTCCAAAATGTAGGAGCGGCGCCTGAAAGATGGGATGTTGCCGGCTACTTCCACGGGGCAGGTAGCCGGCGGCTCCCGCCTCTTGTAGCCTCCGGCACCTCACGGCAGTTTCCCCCCTCAGTCGTGATCATTCCCAACGGAGGCACCATGCACCGGCCCGTCGCTTCGCTTCTCTTCGCATTCTCGCTCTCCCTCATCAGTGCCGCTCCGTCCATTGCCCAGGAGCGCGCGCCTCTACTCGATACTGACCGCCGTGACCTCCTGCACGAGGCGCTGAGCGGGGAGATCGCGAAGGACCACGTGATCGAGATCACTCGACATCACCGCATCCAGGGATCGCGCGGATACCGGGACGCCGCCGAGTACGTGCTGGCGCAGCTGCGAGCCTACGGGTTTACGGAAGAGGAAGCCTGGATTGAGTCGTTTCCGTCCGATGGGCGACTGACGTACCAGACCTGGCAGTCGCCATCGGGTTGGGACATCGAGGCGGCCGAGCTCCGGATCGTTGAACCGTTCGACGAGCGGCTGGTCGGCTATCCCGAGATCGCGATGAGCGTGATCACGTACTCCAACCCCGGGGACGTCACGGCCGAACTGGTGTGGGTTGGGGCCGGGACCAGCGAATCCGATTACGAGGGGAAGGACGTAGCCGGGAAGTTCGTCCTGGCCACCGGGTATGGCGGCGAGGTGCACCGGAACGCGGTCCTCAAGCATGGTGCGGCAGCGGTGGTGGTCTACTTGGACGACTACCGGGCCAACGATCATCCGGACATCGTCCAGTACACTGGCATGTGGCCGCGCACTGAGGAACTCGAGGACGTGACGTTCGGGTTCAACCTCTCGAACCGGCAGGGCGAGAGACTGAGGGACCTGCTCGAGTCGGGACAGCGGGTGGTGTTGAACGGCCGGGTAGAGGGAATAGGACTCGAGCCCTTCTACATGGACGTAGTGGTGGCCACGATACCAGGATCGTCGAAGGCGGAGGATGAGCTGGTGTTCAGCGCGCACCTGGACCACCCCAAGGAGTCGGCCAACGACAACGCGAGCGGGTCAGGCGCGATCATGGACATCGCGCGCGCTCTGCGGGAGCTGATCGATTCCGGCCGCATGGAGCGGCCCGAGCGTTCGCTCCGATTCATCTGGATGCCGGAGTGGTACGGCACACAGGCCTATCTCGACGCCCATCCGGAGATGGCCGGACCAGCCCTTGGCGGCAGGTGGCTCGCGAACATGAACATGGATATGGTGGGCGAGAACCTCGAACTGCTGCACTCGAAGATGATTCTCACCCGCACCCCATCGTCGCTGCCCTCGGCCGTGAACGACGTGGTCGAGGAAATGGCCCGGATGGTGGACGGAATGGATGTCCGCACGCCCCGGGGCAGCCAGTCAGCGTTCAACTGGCGGGTCACGCCGTACAGCGGTGGCAGCGATCACATGCAGTTCATCGATCGGAAGATCCCGGGTGTCATGCTTGGCCACAGCCCGGACTACACGCATCACACCTCGGACGACACGCCGGACATGGTAGACCCGGTAGAACTGGAGCGCTCGGAGATCGTGGCCACCGCCGCGATGATCTATCTGGCCAGCCTGAGTGAAGCGGAGGCCCTGGACCTGGTTCACCTCGTCGGAGCGAACGCTCTTCTTCGGGTCGCGGCAACCGCGCGGGCGGCGCGCCGGGAGATCGTCTCCGAACCTGCCTCCGGAGCAGAGCTTTCCCCGCTCCAGGAAGCTGGAAACGCAGTGATTCACGCCTCGCAGCGCGAGCGGAGCGCGGTCGAGTCCGTCCTGTTATTCCATGATGCGCCGAGCGTCAGGCAGGCGGTTCAGATTTGGAACGTCCGATTGGCGGAGCTCGAAACCTCGATCGCGATGGGTCTCGCGCTGGATGCCCAGGCTGCCGGACTGGAACTACTGGATCTACCCGGGCCCGGCGATGAGAGGATACCCGTCCGCCTGACCCGTGGCCCCCTGGACTTCGGCCTCCCGGGAAGCCGGCTCGACGCCGAGCGCGCGGCCTGGTACTCCTCCCGGGACTTCCCGCTCAGCGGCGAGGCCCGGTTCGAGCTGGTGAACTTCATCGACGGAGTGCGCTCGGTGAGCGGAATTCGAAACGCCCTGAGCGCCGAATTCGGTCCGACTTCGACAGCCGCCGTTTCGCACTACCTCGAGGACCTGGTGGCCGTCGGCGTCGTGCGATGGCTTGATCCGGATTGACGGGGCGTTCAGCCACCGCGCGCGAGGTCCCTGAGACGCTCCAGAAGCTGCAACGAGAACGGGCCCGGCCGCCCGGTTCCGATCGCTCGTCCATCGAGGTCGATGATCGGCGTGACCTCTGCTGTGGTGCCCACGACGAACACTTCGTCAGCGTGGCAGAGTTCGTCCGCGAAGATCGGCTCCTCGGCCACCTCGAAACCGGCCTGCTGGCACAGGTCCAGCACCACGGCCCGCGTCACTCCGGGCAGGATGTAGTTGGTCAGAGGAGCGGTGCGCACCCGGCCCCGGAAGACCGCGAACAGGTTCGTGTGCGTTCCCTCCAGGGCCACACCGTCGCGCACGAAGATCGCCTCGACCGCTGCCGCATCGCTGGCGTCCTGGTTGGCCAGGCAATTGGGGATGAGGGCAACGGTCTTGATGTCGCAGCGGGCCCACCGCTGGTCCGGCACCGTGATGGCGCGACTCCCTCCCTCCGGGGAGTGATCGGGCGAGAAAGCCCACGCGTACGCGTACACCGTCGGCGGGACCGGTGGATCCGGATGCCGGTGCGTCCGGGGTGCTGCGCCACGGGTGACCTGGAGGTAGACGAGTGCGTCCGCTCCGGCCAGGTCGTTCCGTACGAGAAGCTCCTCGAAGACCGGAACCAGGTCGGAAGCGGTGACTCCTCGGATTCGCATGCCAGCCAGGCTGTAGGCCAGCCGGTCCACGTGCTTCTGGACCTCGAACAGCCGGCCCCCGTAGGAGCGCAGCACTTCGTACACCCCGTCCGAGAACAGGAACCCCCGATCGTCGGGTGACACGCGCACGTCCTCGCGCGGGATGAACTCACCGTTGAAGTACGCTGTCTGCATGGCACGAAGGTGGCTGAGTGGTGAAAAGGCCGTCCGAAAAGGGCCGAACGCCGCGCGCCCACATACACGTTATCCTTTTCCATCTCCCTGCGCGATTGTAAGATCTTCACCGATTTGGCGGCTCGCGACGCGCCGCGACGGAAAGCTCCAGCGAGGCAGACAACGCATGTCCTACCAGTCCGGATGCCATGGCCGGGTCGTTCTCGGGCAACTGCCGGCGGACGTACAGCGCCGCCTGGCGAGCCTCCCCGGGGAGTGGCTCGAGTACGATCCCCACACGGGCGCGATCGAGATCGGTCACATCCAGCCGTCCACCGCGCCTATCCTGCCCACGGTGACGGTGGAGCTCGTGCGTATCCTGTCCGAGATCCCGTACGACCTGCAGTCCCGCATCGAGGGCGGTGACTACTTCGTGCACACGGAAGAGCCCGCCACTCAGCTGGTTCGCATACGGGTAGAGGCCGGCGGATCGTTGCACATTCAGTGGGCCCACCCGGAGTACGCGGGGGCCGCACGCGAGCCCTGGTCCAGGTCCGTTCGTATCGCTACTCCGGAGTGGGAGCATCGCCTGAACGGGAAAGTGACGTTCGAGGCGGAGGACGCTGCGGGCGCCGCCGAGACTCTCCAGACGCTGGCGGACACCTACGAAGGACTATACCCGGAGGGTGACTTCAGGGCCCAGGCCGACGGCGATACGGTCACGGTCGACATGAGCGACGTGAACCTGGATGGAGGTCTTCTGGCCAGCCGCATGGTGGAACTCGCCCGCCCGGATTCGCTGGCAGGGTGGTTCGAGGTAGGGTCTTTCGCGGATTTCGTTCCGGAGAACCTGGTTCGATTCATGTTCGAGGCCGGAGAGGCGTCCGTGCAGCACCCGCTACTGTGGTCCTAATGACGTATTCCCGATACCTGACTACCTCCGCGGGGCTGACACGGCCCCGCGATCGCACATAGGAGACCCCCCGTGCTGGACTATCAACTGACCGAAGAACAAGTGATGATCCGGGACCTGGCCCGGACCATCGCCGACAACGAGATTCGGCCTGTGGCGGCCGAATACGACCGGAGCGGCGAATTCCCGTGGCCGGTGGTCGAGAAAATCGCCGAGGCCGGTCTGTTCGGCGTGTTCATCGACGAGGCATACGGCGGACTGGCCGGCGATTCCCGCACGATGAACATGGTCCTGGTCACCGAGGAGCTGTCAAAGGCGTGCGGCGGCATCTCGCTGGCCTTCGCGAGCACCGCCCTGGGCGCTCTCCCGATCATCGTATCAGCCAGCGAAGAGGTGAAGCAGCGATTCCTGCCCGCGGTCGCCTCGGGCGAACGCCTGGCCGCGTTCGCACTCACCGAGCCCCAGGCTGGATCGGATGCCGCCGGCATCCGGACCACCGCAGTACGGGACGGCGACCATTACGTGGTCAACGGCCTCAAACAGTGGATCACCAACGGCGGTGACGCCGAGGTCTACACGGTGGTCGTGATGACGAATCCGGAGAAGGGCGCGCGCGGAGCCAGCGCGCTGGTCATCGAGAAGGACACGCCGGGATTCAGCTTCGGGAAGAAGGAAGACAAGATGGGCATCCGCGCCTCCTCGACGCGCGAGCTGGTGTTCGAGGACTGCAGGGTCCCGGTCGAAAACCTGATCGGCCGCGAGGGCACCGGTTTCATCACCGCGATGAAGACGTTCGACGCGTCGCGACCCGGGG
>CAYWLF010000180.1:0-5533 GCA_964458875.1 uncultured Gemmatimonadota bacterium | reverse complement strand
GTGGAGGCGGCGCGGGACGACGGCCTGAGAATCACCGCCGACATGTACACGTACCACGCGAGCTCGACCGGCCTCGACGCGGTGATGCCTCCATGGGTCCAGGAAGGCGGGCACGACGCCTGGGTCGAGCGACTACGAGATCCGGCCACCCGCGCACGTGTGAAGGGCGAGATGAATGACCCGGCCGGTGAGTGGGACAACACATGGCTCAGCGCCGGGTCGCCGGACAACATTCTGCTCACGGGCTTCCGAACGGACTCGCTTCGGTACCTGACGGGCCGGACGCTCGCCGACGTGGCCCGCATGCGCGGTGCCGGCGCCGAGGAGACGGCGATGGACCTGGTGATCCAGGACGACAGCCGGGTGCAGTCCGTCTTCTTCACGATGTCAGAGGACAACATCCGGCGGAAGATCGCGGTGCCGTGGGTGAGCTTCTGCTCGGACGCCGGGGCGTACGCCACGGACGGCGTCTTCCTGAACTCCCAGCCACACCCGCGCGGCTACGGCACGTTCGCGCGACTGCTCGGCATGTACGTGCGTGACGAGCAGGTCATTTCCCTGGAGGAAGCCGTGCGCCGGCTCACCTCGCTGCCGGCTTGGAATCTCGGCATCCGGGAGCGCGGATCTCTCGAGGCGGGCTTCTACGCGGACGTCGTGGTGTTCGATCCGGCGACGATCGCCGACAAGGCCACCTTCGAGAAGCCGCACCAGTATGCCGTCGGCGTCAAACACGTCTTCGTGAACGGCGAGGCGGTGATCGTGAACGGCGGTCCCACCGGAGCGAAACCGGGCCGCGTGGTGCGCGGTCCTGGATGGAAGGGCTGGACCGAAGCCGCGCCCTGACCGGTTAGTCGGCCGACTCGGCCGCCAGTCGCTCCCGGTCCTCCCACCGGTAGGCGCCTGGGAAGTCTGGCTCTTCGTACTTCCGCTTGCCGCTCCACGACTCGATGTCGAGCCGGAACACGCTGGTACGGTTGAGCTCGCCTGCCGTGATCGGACGGTAGTCCCGGCCTGGCTTGAGGTGCGGAGCGTATTTGTCGAGCAACAGCTGCAGGCCGAACTCGGCCTCTTCGGGATCCTCGACGACGGTCGCCGCGCCGAATGCCACCACACCTCCGTACTCGATGCTGAAATCCAGGGCTTCGTCGGCCGGCAGGAGACGGCCGGTCTCGTACGCAGTGAACGCCGCCTTCGCGAAGGCCTCCACGTTGTCGCGTGTCCGGCCGGTGCGAGCCGTGTGGAGGTAGATCGCGTGCCGATTCTCGTCGTACACGAAGATGTTGGAATTCACGAACGGTTGGTCGCCATGCACGGTGGCGAGAACGCCTACCGCTGATTCGTGCAGGAATTGACGGATCCAGTCTTCATCCGCGGCGCGATCGTTTCTTCGGAGCTTCGTTCGTTCGTCCAAGGCTCCTCCGCTCACTGAACCGGCGCTTCGTCACCGGGCTCAGCGTCGATCGTCAGGTGTTCGTCCCTGGCCCTCACCACCAGGCGCCCGAGCCAATCGAGCATCTCGACCGAGCGGTCCTGGCCGGCTTCCGCGCGGTCGCGTTGCTCCAGCTCGACCATCTCGGCCAGGGCATCCAGCATCGCTGGCGAGAACACCCCGACCGCCTCGCGAACAGCCTCAGCGTCCCGTCGCGCGAAGGCCCGGAACACCGCCGCGAGCTCGGGCCGCTCCTTTCCATCGAGCAGCTCGGCAACCCCGTTGGCCCACAGGGTCAGGTCGGCTTCCTGCTCTTCGGGTCTCATGACTCCAACCGTGTACAAGTTGCTTTATGTTAACGTCTGGAGTGACCCTGGGCTCCCGCACCTCCCTGAGGACGGTTCCGCGATGAATGACTACGACGCTTCCACCTACGGAGACGGAATCGCGCACGCCCAGCTCGCCGGGCTGGAGCGGGAACACCGATGGGGCGGGTGGGACGAGGAGCCGTTCACGCCGGCGAGCGGGCAGCACGTGTCGGTGTACCGGAAGGCAGGCTAGTCGATGAAGACTCCGGAAAGCCATGCGTCCTCCTGTCACTCCAGCGGCACTTCCAGTTCCTCCCGCAGCCGATCGAGCTCGACCTCCAGTTCCAACCTGATCCCGGCGTAGGCCGGATCATCCGCTCGGCTCAACAGTTCGCGCGGGTCAGTCTCGAGGTCGAACAGCTCCCATTCGTCGGTGGCTGGATAGCGGATCAGCTTGTAGCGGTCGGTAGCCACTCCGTAGTGCTCGGCCACGGCGTGGGGGCCTTCGGCCTCGTAGTAGTGATAGTAGAAGCTGGCTCTCCAGTCAGGCGGGGCCTGGCCCGCGAGGAGGGGAACCAGGCTGCGGCCCTGCATATGCAGCGGCGCGTCCAGTCCCGCCATCTCCAGGAACGTTGGGGCGAAGTCCAGGTTGGAGACGATCGCCCCGGATGAGCTTCCGGGCTCGGACCGGCCCGGCCAGCGCACGATGAGCGGTGTGCGGAACGATTCCTCGTACATCCAGCGCTTGTCGTACCAGCCGTGCTCGCCCAGGTAGAATCCCTGGTCCGACGAATAGACAACCACCGTGTTGTCGGCCAGCCCGGTCTCATCGAGCCAGTCCAGGATCCGCCCCAGGTTGTCGTCGATCGAAGCGATGGTGCGCAGATAGTCCTTGATGTAGCGCTGGTACTTCCAGCGGGTGAGTTCATCCCCTTCGAGGTTGGCGGCCCGGAAGGCCTCGTTCCGCGGGTCGTAAGCGCCGTCCCAGGCCGCCCGCTGTTCGTCGGACAGGCGCCCGTACGTTCCCTCCCACCCCTGGACCTGCCAATCCTGTGCGGCGGCGTCGGAAGCGGGGGCGACTTTGAGGTCGTACCGAAGACTCAGGTGCCCGGCAATCGTCATTTCCTGGCGGGCAGCCGGTGACGCGCGGCCCGAGTAGTCGTCGAACAGGGTCTCCGGCTCGGGGATCGTCACGTTCTCGTACGTCGCCAGGTGATCCGGACCGGGCATCCAGTTCCGATGCGGAGCCTTGTGCTGCACCATGAGGAGGAACGGATTCCCTGGATCGCGTCCGTCACGCAGCCAGTCCAGGGCAAGGTCTGTAACGATGTCGGTGACGTATCCCTCCCGCCGGTGTCGGGCCGTGGTGTCGGCGTCGGGAATGAGCAAGTCCGGGTTGTAGTACGCGCCCTGCCCGGGGAGAACTTCCCAGCGGTCGAACCCGGTGGGCGCGCTCTTCAGGTGCCACTTTCCGATCATCGCCGTCTGGTAGCCCGCCTCCCGGAGCAGTTTCGGGAACGTGACCTGGTCGCCGTCAAACACGTCTGAGTTGTCGCGCACCCCGTTCAGGTGGCTGTACCGGCCCGTCTGGATCACCGCCCGCGCGGGGGCGCAGATCGAGTTGGTAACCACCGCCCGATCGAACCGCATCCCGCCCTCGGCCAGGCGATCGATGTTAGGCGTCCGGTTGATGGCCGACCCGTACGCGCCGATGGCCTGGTAGGCGTGGTCGTCCGCGAACACGAAGAGGATGTTCGGGCGCTCGGACTGTGCGGCAGGCTCCCCCGGCGCGCACGAGGACGTCGCGCCGGAGAGAAAGACGAGCAGCAGGACACCAGGACCGCCGAGATTCCGAAGCAGGTTCATGGTTCCCTCAAGGCTCAGGTCAGACTGTCGAAGAACTCCTCCATCTTCGTACGCATGGCCGCGTCCGGGAGCCGGTTCATAGCTGCCCCCATGTTGTCCGCCGCGTATTCCGGCTTGGCGGTGCCCGGAATCACGCACGTGACCGCCGGGTGCCCCACGATGTACTTGAGGAAGAACTGACCCCAGCTCTCGCAGTCGAACTCCGCGGTCCAGTCAGGCAGGGGGCGATCGCCGACGGCGCTGAACAGCCTTCCGCGCCCGAACGGGACGTTCGCCAGCACGGCCACTCCCCGGTCCGCGGCGAGAGGAAGGATGACCTCCTCCGCTCCGCGCGAGGCCAGCGAGTAGTTGACCTGGATGAAGTCCAGGGTCTCCGCGCGCATGACTGCCGCGAATTGCTCGTACTGCCGGTTGGACGAAGTCGTGATCCCGACGTAACGGATCGTGCCCGCGTCCTTCATCTCGCGGAGGGTCGCCAGCTGAGTCTCGGTGTCCACCAGGTTGTGCACCTGCAACAGCTCGAAGCGGTCGGTCCGCAGCCGCTTGAACGAACTGGCGATCTCCGCCTTGCCTGCTTCCCGGCCTTCCTTGCGAACCTTGGTCGCGAAGAAGAGGTCGTCGCGGATTCCGAGGTCGGACACCAGGTCGCCGACCACGACTTCGGCGTTTCCGTACGAGGGCGCCGTATCGATCAGCGTGCCGCCGAGTTCCCGGAACACGGCGAGGGTCTTGCGCAGTGGATCCCGCTCGGCTGCCGAGGTTCCGACGTCGTAGCGCCTTGCCGTGCCGATGCCGACGACCGGGAGTTCCTCCCCGGTGGACGGTATCGGACGGAGGTTGAGGACGTCCTGGTCGCGCGGACCACGTCCCAACCCGGGCCGCACACCGAGGGCCACGGCTGCCGAAGCTCCGGCGCCGATCTTTACCAGGTCACGTCGTGAGAGTGTCATCGCTTGCTCCTTCGGATGTGGCTGCGAGGGCCTCCTGGCGTCGTCCGAGCTGCAATCCGACCAGGGCCCACAGGCCGGCGACCGGTGCCGCGACGAGGGCGATCGCCCCGACGGTCATGCCCAGCGCCGCGAGGCCCGCGTAGATCCACCCGTTGATCAGATCGCCGCCACGATAGACGGCGGCGTCGATAAAGGCCTTCGACTTGTACTTCTCTTCGCGGTCGACCACGGTGAACAGCACCTCGCGCGTTGGCTTGGCGACGGCGTAGCGCAGCGACCGGTACAGGACCTGGACGACCACCAGAACCGCGAGGGTCGGAAAGATCCCCAGCGCGACGAAGCCGACCATCGAGAGGAGCGGGACGAGCGCGAGGCTCCACCCCATCCCGAGGCGGCGGATCACGTGCGCCACGATGAAGCCCTGGCCCACGAGGGTGATCACGTTCACCGCGAGGTCGATCTTGGCGAACAGAGCCGTTCGGACGGCCCGATCGCTGATCGCGTCGTAGAGCAGGTGCGCTTGCTGAAAGTACAGGACGGTGGAGGCGAAGGTCATGAGGAAGATGAACAGGGCGATCCGCGCCAGGTACGGCGAGCTGAACACGACCTTGATCCCGCTCCACACGCTGCCCGACACCGGGGCATTCTCACGGCGAAGCGTGCTTCCCGCCCGGTCCGAGTGCCGTTGCAGTCGGCGGGCCGCCTGGGCCGCCATCTCCAGGGGGACGCAGGCCACGAGCAGAAGCGAGAACGCCGGCAACACGTCGACCAGGCCGGCGGTCACGGTCGATCCGATGATCGAACCCAGCGAACCCCCGACCGCGATCGGGCCGAAGAGCCGCTTGCCCTGTTCGCTCGTGAACAGGTCGGCCATGAAGCCCCAGAACACCGTGACCACGAACAGGGCGAACACGCTGGCCCACACGTAGAACACGCGATCGATCCAGGGGCGGGCGCCGAGCGGGAGCGAGACGAGCGCG
>CAYWLF010000179.1:0-5562 GCA_964458875.1 uncultured Gemmatimonadota bacterium | reverse complement strand
ACATCGACGAGACGTCCAACTACCTGGAGAAAGCCGCGACGCACTTCGAAGATGCGCTGACGACGTTCCAGACAATCAAGGCGACCGGCGGACTGACCATGCAGGAGCCCCCGACACGGGCCTGATCGCGTCCGGGGGGCCCGGTCAGGCCCCCAGCTTGTCCGGGTTGAGTTCGTCCAGTTCCGGCAGCGTGAACATTCCGTCTTTCCGGATCAGTACGTCGTCAAACCACACTTCGCCGCCGCCGTACTCCGGCCTCTGGATGAGGACTAGGTCCCAGTGGATCTGGCTCCGGTTTCCGTTGAAGGCCGTCTCGTAGGCGTTTCCCGGAGTGAGGTGCATGCTGCCGGCGATCTTCTCGTCGAACAGGATGTCCTTCATCGGTTCCAGGATGTGCGGATGGAAACCGAGCGAAAACTCGCCAATGTAGCGTGAACCGTCGTCCGCATCGAGTACTTCGTTCAGATGCGCAGTGTTCGTGCTTCGCGCTTCGACGATCTTCCCCTGCTCGAACCGGAAGAACACATCCTCATGCGTCACGCCCTGGTAGATGGTGGGCGTGTTGTACTGGATAGTTCCCTCGATGCTGTCCTTCACCGGGGCGGTGAAAACCTCGCCATCCGGGATGTTTCGCTTGCCGTCGCACGGCATGGCGGGGATGCCCGCGATGCTGAACCGGAGGTCGGTGCCAGGGCCCTTGATGTGCACCCGGTCCGTGGCTTCCATCAGCGCGCGCAGGGGCTGCAGGGCTTCCGCCATGCGCTCGTAATCCATGGTGCACACGCGGAAATAGAAATCCTCGAAATCCTCGGTCGAGCGTTCGGCCAACTGTGCCATGGATGCGCTCGGCCAGCGCAGTACGACCCACCGCGTGTTCGGCACGCGGATATCCATATGGACCCGCTTCCAGATGTAGCGCTCGTACGTCTTCTGACGGTCCTGCGGTACGTCGGAGAGCTCGGAGACGTTGGGGGCTCCCCGTACCCCGATGTAGGCGTCCACGCCCTTCATGTACGTCTCTTCCGAGGCGGCCATGAGGTCGAGCTGCTCCTCGGTGGCGCCGAGCAGGAGTCGTCGCAGCACCTCGTTGCTCTTGAGGAGGACGTTGGGAATGACGTCGGCTTCGTGGGCGACGCGCACAAGTTCATTGGTGAACGCCGTTGGCGTGTCGATGGCCTCGATGAGGACCTTCTCGCCTGCCTGCAGTTCGCAGGAATAGTGGATCAACGTCCGGGCCAGCTTGGTGAATCGGGGATCAGTCATCGTATCGTCGCTCGGTTGGATGCGAATACCTCGTCCGTCGGCGGGGGAGGACGACGCTCGAGAGTCGGGAAAGTGTGTGGGTTGAAGGCCTGTGGTGCAATGGGCCTTTGGTCCATCGCGCCGAAGGCGTAGCATGGGAGACATGAGAATCCGATCCTTCATGTCCGTCCCGTGCGTGGTCGCCTGGGTCTGTGTGGTCCTGGGGTGCGATCCGGCAGAGGTCGCACCCTCCGAATCCGCCGATGCGGACGGGGCAGGCAGGCAGCGGATTCTGGCGTCGCCAGCTGGCCCCGGAAGCGGAGAGCCGAATCTGTTCCTCGTCGGGGACACGGTTCTGATGAGCTGGCTGGAGCCGATGGGAGACGAGCATGCGCTCCGCTTCGCGCGCCTCGTCGGCGACGATTGGAGCGAGCCACGCACCGTTATCCGCCGCGCGGACCTGTTCGTGAATTGGGCGGACTTCCCGTCGGTCATAAAGCTTCCGGACGGGGTGCTGGCGGCGCACTGGCTTCAGTACTCGGGGCCGGGCACCTACTCCTACGACGTCTGGGTTTCGACGTCCGGGGACGGCGGATCGACGTGGAGCGAGCCCAGCCGACCTCACTCGGACGGCACGACCACGGAGCACGGCTTCGTGAGCCTGTTCGCGTCGCCCGGGGGCGAAGGGCTTTCCGCGGCCTGGCTGGACGGAAGGGCCTACGCGGACACCACGGCGAAGCAGCCTTTCATGTCACTGCGCGCGGCGTCGCTGGGTCCAAATGGAGAATGGACTGATCAGCACGTTCTGGATGACCGTACGTGCGATTGCTGCCAGACCTCGGCGGCCAGGATCGGGAACGGGGTGATCGTTGCGTACCGCGGGCGTACGGAGCGGGAGATACGGGACATCAGGGTCGTCCGATTCGCGGAGGGACGATGGTCACAGCCCATGATCGTGCATCACGACGGCTGGGAGATTCCCGCCTGTCCCGTGAACGGCCCCTCCATCGCCGCCCGGGGCGATACCGTCGCCGTCGCCTGGTTCACGGCGGCTGACGACATTCCGCGGGTCCGGCTGGCGTTCTCGTATGATGGAGGCAGCACGTTCGCCAGGCCGACGAACGTGGCCACGCGAGGGGCTCTCGGACGCGTTTCTGTCTCCATGGTCGACGGCGGAGCGATGGTCACCTACCTGCGCGGCTCGATCGCGGGCTCGGGCGTCCTGACGAGATATATCATGCTTCCCGACGGACGTGGAACGGCGCCGATGCTCCTCGGCGAATCGGTCGCCGAGCGGTCGTCCGGATTCCCCGTAGCGGTGAGGAGACGGAGCGACCTGGTGGCCGCGTGGACCGTACCGGGAACCCCCCGGACCATCCGTGTCGTCGCGACGCCCCTGTCTCGCTGAATTCTCTGACGTAGTGGCCGTTACGGAGCCACTGGGAAAAAGTAGTCCGCGATGGTCTCGCCGATGTCGACTCCGTTGGCGTTGTCGGATTCGGTGAGCCACCAGTGACCCGTACCATCGATCACATCAAGCCGAACGGGGCCATTCCCCGCGCATCCGTCCCAACGCTTCGCGTGCACCGCAGGAAGTCCGATCGCGTCCGATGGATAGTCCCACTCGACCGGAGTCCCGTCGCACCGCCCGTGCGTGCGCCACAGTTCTGCCAGTTCCGCTATCGACATGGAGTTCTGGCCACCGTCGATGGGAGTAACGAAGTCCTGAAGGGCGTGGACGATCAGCACCGTGGGCCTTGGGCTCGAGCAGAATTCGTCGAAGTCGTCTCGAGCTCCCGCCGCAACCGGGGCTATGCCGCGAACCGGCGAGTTCGGCGCACACCCCAGGTAGTTGATGAAGAAGCCACCCATCGAGAACCCGGTGGCGTACACGCTGTCCGGATGGACGGCGTACTTCTCGCTCGTCCAGCGAATGATCTCGCGCGCAAAGTTGATTTCCTCTAAACCGTCCCGGCCGTCATTCTCGCAGTCGGGGCAAGGGATCGGGAAGAAGCCATCGGATGCGTCCGGGTAGATGACCGCGAAACCGTGAGCGTTCGCGATCCAGTCCAGGCCGGTGGCCTCCCGCATGAGTTCCGCGTGCATGCCGGAGCCATGATACGCGAGGAGAAGGGGCACCCGTCGCTCGTGATCGTAACTCAGCGGCAGGTGGCCGATGAACGATCGCTCTCGCCCGGCGAAAGTGATGGTCTCGGCGAACTCGCGGCGGCCGTCCCATTCGGGCAGTTCGGGTAGCTCTCCGCCACCTGGATCGGATGGGGCGTTATCCGAGCAGCCCGCGAGAAGCAGGATGCAGCACCCGAGAGCAAGAGTGGGAAAGTGGGAGTTTCGTGCCATGGTCCCTGATACAGGTGTGTGGCGCGTTGGTTTCCCATCCCTGGTCCAGGCCAGCCATTGGCGATGCCCCTGAATACACGTCATCTTCCACGCATGAGTGTTCGGCAGGGATTCAAACCATCACCCCGAGAATTCGATGAACTCGTCACGCTTCTCAGCGCTCGCAGCCACTGTGGCCGTGCTCACCTCAGTTCTCGTTCCCCTGCCCGGGCTAGCCCAGGAAGATGCCCTGCGAAAGAAGGTACTTCTCATCGGCTTGGACGGGGTGCGGGTAGACATCATGGCCTCGGTCGATACACCGGTGATCGACTCGCTGGCCGCCGCAGGGTTCTTTTCCGACGAGGCGAAGACCCGGGTGCGCACGGTGAGCGGCCCCGGCTGGTCGAGCATGACCATCGGCGCCCGCACCGCCAAGCACCTGGTGGACGGCAACGACTTCGGGGGGAACGACTACGCGACGTACCCGGACTTTCTCACCCGCATCGAACGTGAAAGACCCGACCTCAACACCTTCGCGGTTCTGGACTGGCCTCCGCTGGGGACGACCGACTCCGGCGGTCCGCTGTTCGGCGAGGAGATCGACGTCAAGATCAACTTCGATGGTGAGGCGGACGGATATCGGTATGCCGATTCACTCAGCGTCGAGGTGGCGGTCGAGCAGCTCAGGGACACGGACGTGGACGCGGCGTTTGTCTACCTGGGCGACATCGACGTGGTGGCACACGAGACAAACTCCCGCTCCCCGCAGTACAAGGCGGCGATCGAATGGGCGGACACTCGGGTAGGTCTTCTGCTGCAGGCCGTGCGGGAACGGCCGACGTACGACCGGGAGGACTGGCTGATCCTGATGAGCACCGACCACGGTCGGGACGACGCGGGCGGGCACGGCGGGACCTCTCCCTCCGAAACCACGATCTTCTTCCTGGCCAGTGGGCCGTCCGTGGAGCCGGGGACTAGGGATTGTCCTCCCGAGATCGTGGATGTGGCTGTGACAGCCCTGGCTCACATGGGCCTCGGACCCGATCCGGCATGGAACCTCGACGGGCAGGTCCGCGGTCTCAAGAAGTAGCCAGGGAGCTCCAACCAACCGGGTCTCACTGAGACCGGTCAAGCGCAGGAGGGACTCATGACCAGATTGCGAAGTGCACTGGCCGTCTTCGCGCTCGCGACGCTGGGCATGCTGGTCCTCCTCCTGGCGCCCCGGGCTGGAGACGGCCCCCCCGGGAGCGAACGCCTCGGAATCGCGATGTTCCTGATGCTGCTGCCCCTGGGTTGGGCCCTGGTCGGTCTCATCATGCGGCGACCCGCCGGACGCTGGCTCGGACTGGCTGTGGGTATCGCCGTGTTGCCCTGGGCGGCGGCTTTCACCTTCGGTCCGTCCTACGGGACGGCGACCTGGCCGGGTCAGGTAGCCCTCGCGGCGTCACTCACCCTGCTCCTGGTCCTGACCGGACGGGCGATGTTCGAGGCGCACGAAGGCCGCCTGGACGTCGATTGGAGCGGCGTCCGCATGGGCGTCCTGCGCTGGACCATCATCTTCAACGCGGCCTCGGCGTTCGCGCTCTATCTGTTCGTCATGGCCTACGATGCCAACCTGGGAGGATTTGTGGCAGTGGGCGCGTGGTTACTCCTGGGCCTGGTGCTGGGCGTCTGGCTATTGGCGCACCAGAAGACGATCGGGCTCCTGATCCTGGCCACGTGCTGCATCGCATTCCTCCCGCTCGGGATCATGTTCATGGAGCGAGAAGCCCACTCTCCGGAAGAGGCGTGGTTGCTGGTCGCCGTCTTCCTTCCCGGCGTGGTGATGGGATGGGCGAGCCTGGTCGCGTTCGGTCGGCCCATGCTGCGGTTCCTGCGCTCCGGAGATTGATGCGCGAGACGACCCTTGCGCGCCTCTCGGTTGCTCACCATTTCCCTGCCACGGATCGGTTGAACGACGACCCCAGGAGACCCATGCAGCAC
>CAYWLF010000178.1:0-5594 GCA_964458875.1 uncultured Gemmatimonadota bacterium | reverse complement strand
GACCACGGTGAAACTCGGGAGACGGGCGGTCTTCGTCGTACCGCACCGGCGCCTCGACGCCTGCAGCCGGGGTGCTCTCCTGAGCAAGCGCGGGCCCCACGGCGGCAAGTGCCAGGGGGATGACCAGCCCACGTCCAATGCGTCGGATCATGATTCCTCAGATGCTTGGGCCGGGACCTGGTCCCGGTCGGCTCCGTTGATCTTCACCAGCTCGCTGTAGCTATGGAGGTGTCGGAGGGCGGCAGCCCGATCTCCCGCCCTCTCGTACAGGCGGGACAGGTTGTAGTAGGCATCGGCCAGCAGGTGATCGCTCTCGATCGCCCTGCCATAGACCTCGGTTGCCTCCTCCGGCTTCCCCAGGTCCTCCAGTACGACACCGAGGTTGTAGGCGGCAGTGGCGTTGCTGGCGTCCACGCGCAGGGCCAGCCGATAGCACATCTCGGCCCCTTCCAGGTCAGCACGCTCGTGCAGAAGGACGCCGAGGTTGATGTGTGCGTCCGCCAGCCCGGCATCCAGCTCCACGGCTCGGCGGAACGCCTCGGCCGCCTGTTCCGGCGACTGCGCCTGCAGGCCGCAGCCCAATTCGTACCAGTCCACGGCCTCGAGGTTCTTCTCCGCGGCTACCGGGCGGGCACGCCTGCGGTCGAGGGACTCCACGTCTCCCTCATCGTCCTCCACCCGAAGACCTAGCTGGACCTGTCCGGATTCGGGATTCCACGCGAGTTCATCGTCCTGGACGACCAGTTCGTCCGCCTCCAGCGTGATTCGAATCGCGGTCAGGGGTCGGTCTGCGGGAAGTTGCCGCTTCAGGTCACGCAGGGAGCGGAGCAGTCGCCGGGGCGAGACCCCTGACTTCTCGAGTTCCAGGGCAGTCCTGAGAAGCACCAGGTCACGGAAGTCGAATCGGTACCAGCCCCGGCTCTCCCGCTCAGGATGGAGTGAAGCCGACGCGGCCAACCGCCGCACTCGCTCCTGGGACAGGCCCAGGACCTCCGCCGCTTCACGCGTAGAATAGCTCGCCACTCGTCAGATCCTAGCGGGCAGCCCGCTTCTTTTCCTTACCCTTGCCGCTGGACGAAGCCCGTTTCGCGGGCTTGCGTTCCTTCGATCCGGTGGATCCGCCGCCCGTGCCGAGGCTCGCCTTCAGAGCCTCCATGAGATCGATGATCTTGTCGTCCGCTTCG
Organism: uncultured Gemmatimonadota bacterium; assembly: GCA_964458875.1. GTDB lineage: Bacteria > Gemmatimonadota > Gemmatimonadetes > Palauibacterales > Palauibacteraceae > Benthicola. Next base: position 4,410 of record CAYWLF010000178.1, on the reverse strand, counting down.
ACCTCCGGAGCCGCCGTTATTTCCTCGCCCTCGATCTTCTTCTCGATGAGCGCCAGTACCTTCTTCGACACCTCGTCCTCGTACTTGTCGGGCTCGAAGGTGTCTGATGCCGCCTGCTCGATCAGCTTCACCGCGAGAGCCAGTTCCTCGTCCTTGACCTCGGAGTCACCGATTGGCACCTGCTCGAACGAGCGCATCTCGTGCGAATAATACAACTGTTCCAGGATTAGGCCATCTCCCATCGGACGCACGAGGACCAGGTACTCCTTCCCCCGGGCCGCGTACCGAGCGAGAGCCGCACGCCGCGTCTCCTTCAGTGCCGCGCTCAGCAGTCGGTAGGCCCGTTCCCCTCCCCGATCGGGACCCAGGAAATAGGCTTTCGCCAGATACATGCGCTCGACCTGCTCGAAGGGGATGAACTCCGCAATGTCGATCGCATTGGACGACTGGGCCTCGAGCACCTTTAGTTCGTCCGGTGTGAACAGCACATACTGCTCGCGCGAGAATTCGTACCCCTTCACCAGTTCCTCGCGCTCGACCAGCCGCTCCTCTTTCGCATCCCAATAGCGCTGCTTCACCCTCGCACCGGTCTTGGGATTGATCCAGTTGAACGAGACCTTCTGCGAGTTGTCGGCGGTCGAGTACAGCTTGACCGGAACCGACACCAGCCCGAAGGAAACCGTGGCCGAAGCGATGGGGCGTGCACTCATACATGACTCCTGTTTCACTGGACAGTCTATTAAAATAGGGTGAAACCATGTCTAAACGCGATCCCCTCGTCCCCTACCGGGGCAAAAGAACTGCGGGGGCGACCCCGGAACCGGGCCTCGCTCCTCCGCCCGACGACGCCGGCGGCACGACTGCCGACGGCATCACCGGAGGTCTGTTCGTCATCCATAAGCACGCCGCCAGTCGGCTACACTGGGACCTGCGCCTCGAGTGGGGCGGCGCGCTCACCTCGTGGGCCGTCCCCAAGGGCCCTTCCCTCGATCCAGCCGAAAAGAGGCTCGCCGTCCACGTGGAGGACCACCCCCTCGAGTACGTCGATTTCGAGGATGTGATCCCACCGGGCAACTACGGGGCGGGACCGATGATCGTCTGGGACCGGGGAAACTGGGTTGCGCTCGAAGACCCCGAGACCGGGATGGAAGACGGCAAGCTCCTGTTCGAGCTTCGCGGCCACAAGCTGCGCGGGGTGTGGACTCTCGTGAAGCTCAAGAAGACCGAGAAGGAATGGCTCCTGATCCGCGAGAAGCGCACACTTTCCAGGAGCGAGTTGGCCGCGGCGCCGGAGGCCGACGCCGCGATCGGGCAGGAGTCGATCCTGAGCGGGCTGACCGTAGAGGAGCTCGGGGAGGGAGTGGAACGGGGAAAGGCCCTGGCAAGAAGGGCGGCCGAGCTGGGCGCTCCCCGGCGAACCGTGCGGGGAGAAGGCATGAAGATCATGCTGGCGCACACGGCCGACTCTCCGTTCTCGGATCCGGAGTGGCTGTTCGAGCTCAAGCTGGACGGATACCGGATGATCGCCAGCCGGAACGGCCACGTGTGCCGTCTGCACACGAGAAGCGGAAACGACGCCACGACCTGGTTTCCGGAGGTCGTGCGCACGCTGCGGGCCCTGCCGGTGGACGACTTCGTGGTCGACGGCGAGATCGTCATGCACGATGAGGCCGGTCGCCCGAGTTTCCAGCGCCTCCAGAGGAGAGCCCGCATCCGACGGCCCATGGACGTGAAGCGGGCGTCGCTGCGCCAGCCCGCGACGTTCTACGCCTTCGATCTCCTGGGCCTCATGGGCCATGACCTGCGGGGACTTCCGCTCGAAGACCGCAAGGCGGTACTCGGTGAGCTCCTTCCTCCGGCCGGTCCGCTGCGTTTCGTGGATCACTTCGTCGGCGTGGGTGAGGCACTGTACGAGCAGGTTACCGCGATGGGACTCGAGGGCATCGTCGCAAAGAAGGCCGATAGCCGATACCGGGCCGGTCGGTCCAGGAACTGGCTCAAGCTGCGGGCGACGAGGACCGCGGATGTCGTCGTTGTGGGCTTCACCGAGCCCAAGGGTGGGCTCCAGGGTCTCGGCGCCCTACACGTCGCCGGCCTGGAGGGAGACCGCCTCGTGTACCTGGGAAGAGTGGGAACCGGGTTCTCAAGCAAGGATCGCAAGGCCCTTCGAGCGCGGCTCGAGGCCATCGAGACGGAAGCCCCGGCGGCCGATCAGACCGTACCGGAAGGCGCCGATCACTGGGTCCGCCCGGAGCTCGTCGCGGAGGTTCAGTTCCTGGAGCGCACCGAAGACGGCCTGCTCAGACAGCCCGTGTTCTCCCACCTGCGCGACGACAAGTCGCCCGGCGAATGCGAGGCACCGGCCAGGCGCGGACCCGCTGCGGCAGGCGGGGACGAGCGTGACTTCGAATCTGACGCCGCAAACGAGGTCGTCGCGGGAGGCCACGCCGACTCGCGGGGAGACCCGACGCTTTCGAACCCGGACAAGGTGTTCTGGCCCGAGGAGGGCTACACCAAGCAGGATCTGTTCGACTACTACAGGGCGATCTCGCCGTGGCTGCTGCCCTACCTCGCCGACCGGCCGCTCGTCCTGACGCGCTACCCCGACGGCATCGACGGCAAGTCCTTCTACCAGAAAAACGTCCCGGTATCCGCGCCGGAGTGGATCCGCACCGAGCGGGTGGAGAGCGAAGGGTCGGACAAGGCGATCGAGTATTTCGTGGCCGACGATCGGGCTTCCCTGCTCTACATGGCGAACCTCGGCTCGATACCTCTGCACGTGTGGGCTAGTCGGATTGGTTCGCTGGAGCGACCGGACTGGTGTATCCTCGACCTCGACCCGAAAGGTGCGCCCTTCGAGCACGTAGTGCGGATCGCCAGGCTTCTCCACGCTGTGTGCGAGGACATTCAACTGCCGAACTACGTGAAGACCAGCGGATCCACGGGACTGCACGTCATGGTCCCCCTCGGGCGAGCCTTCGACTACGAACAGTCTCGCGCCCTCGGAGAGCTCCTGGCTCGGGTCGCCCTCCAGGAGGCGGCCGACATCGCGACGATCGCTCGCTCGCTGGAGGCCCGTGAGGGGAAGGTGTACATCGACTTCCTGCAGAACCGCCGGGGACAGTTGCTGGTAGCGCCGTTCAGCGTCAGGCCCGTGCCCGGGGCTTCCGTCTCCGCTCCACTCAAGTGGCACGAAGTCCATAGGGGGCTCGACATACACAAGTTCACGATCCGGAGCGTGCCGAAGCGGCTCGCCAGGTCCAAGACCGACCCTCTTCGCCCGGTGCTCGACGAGACGCCGGATCTTCCCGCCGCGCTGGCTCGGCTTGCGAGCCGCATGTGATATGACGTGAGCTAGGCACAGTGAACCGCCAGGGGGAATCGATGCAGACCTACGCAGGAACCAGCGGCTTCAGCTACAAGGAGTGGAAGGGTAGCTTCTACCCTGAGGGCCTGCCGAACGGTGAGATGCTAGCCTACTACGCGGGTCGGCTTCCGGCAGTGGAAATCAACAACACGTTCTACCGTCTGCCCCGCGAGTCCGTCCTGGAGGGGTGGGCTGCGCAGGTTCCGGATCCGTTCCGATTCGTCATCAAGGCCTCCCGGCGCATCACCCACTTCAAGCGACTGAAGGGGGCGGAGGAGGAAACGGGATACCTGCTTCGCAGCGTCGGCATCCTTGGAGACAAACTGGGCGCCGTGCTGTTTCAGCTGCCGCCGAATATGAAACAGGACCTCGAACGCCTGGACGCGTTCCTCAGCGGGCTTGGAGACCCGGGCCAGGCCGCATTCGAGTTCCGACATGCTTCGTGGTTCGAGGAGGCGACCTACGACTGTCTTCGAGCTCATGGAGCGGCCCTGTGCACGGCGGACACCGACGATGAGGACGCCGAGATCGTCCGAACGGCCAGCTGGGGCTACCTGAGACTCCGCAAGGCGGATTACGATCGGGCAGCGCTCACCGGGTGGGCGGAGCGCGTTGGTGACGCCGGTTGGGAGCGGGCCTTCGTCTTCTTCAAACATGAAGACGGAGCCGCCGGGCCCGAGATGGCCGAGCGGTTCCTGGACCGCTTCTGATTAGTGAGCACGTTCTGGCTGAGGATCTGCGGGGGGCCGCCGGTCCGGCCCCCCTTCAGCTTTTACCGGAGATCCTCCACGTTTAGCCTTCCAGACGCGTTAGGCTGGTTGTTCGAACTCCACGGTGCCAGGTCGGACACAATCGCCGCCTCGACCTCGATCGGCGTCGCGGCCGGGTTCCCCTGCAGATACAGGAGCGCCGCGCCTGCCACGTGCGGAGTGGCCATGGATGTCCCAGAGCTGGTGGAGTAGCCGCCGTTCAGGTGCGTGGACTTTATGTTCGTTCCCGGCGCCGCCACGGTCACCGGGTTCCCGTAGTTGCAGTTCGCGTCC
>CAYWLF010000177.1:0-5609 GCA_964458875.1 uncultured Gemmatimonadota bacterium | reverse complement strand
GTCCACCTGGATCGCGACCCGGACCACGTTGTTCAGTGGCTGTTGGGCGGTGAGGGTCGAACCTCCTGTCTGCGTGTGGAATCGGAGCATGCAGCTCCGATCCGAGGCCCCGAAATCACTTCGCATCATTCGGGCCCAGAGCCTTCTCGCAGCCCTGAACTTAGCGGCCTCCTCGAACAGGTGACTGTGAGCGGCGAAGAAGAAGCTCAACCGGGGAGCAAACTGATCGACCTCGAGGCCGCGGCTAAGGGCGCGCTTCACGTACTCGCGCCCGTTGGCGAGCGTGAACGCGACTTCCTGGGCTGCCGTGGCCCCAGCTTCACGCATGTGATAGCCGCTGATGGAGATGCTGTTCCACCGCGGAAGCCTCTCCGAGCAGAAGGCGAAAATGTCCGTGACGAGGCGGAGACTCGGCTCCACGGGATAGATGTACGTGCCCCTGGCGATGAACTCCTTGAGGATGTCGTTCTGAACGGTACCCGAAAGGGCCTCTCGTTTCACCCCTCGGTCGTCCGCCAGGGCGACGTACATCGCGAGGAGGATCCCAGCCGTCGCATTGATCGTCATCGAAGTGGAAACTCGGTCGAGCGGAATACCGGCAAAGAGTCGATCGATATCGTCCAGGGTGTCGATGGCTACTCCGACTCGACCGACCTCTCCTTCCGCCCGCGGATCATCTGAATCAAGGCCCATCTGTGTCGGCAGATCGAACGCCACAGACAATCCCGTCTGCCCCGAGTCGAGCAGGTAGCGAAAGCGATCGTTCGTCTCCTCGGCCGTCCCGAATCCCGCGTACTGGCGCATGGTCCAGGGCCGCCCCCTGTACATGTCCGGGTACACACCGCGAGTAAACGGCCATTGGCCCGATTCCCCCGGGTCAGCACCCGTCGTATTCGCCGGACTGTAGAGACGCTGTATTTCTATGCCGGATGTCGTCCGAGGCCCGGATTGATCCGACATGACTCACCTCTGCTCGAGTTTCAGCAACACCGTGTCACGCTCGACCGCCTGCCCCTGGTCGACCTCGACCGACACCACTCTACCTGGACCATCCGCCCGCAGCTCGTTTTCCATCTTCATCGCCTCCATGACGACCAGGCCATCACCTTCGTCGAACTCCTGTCCCTCCGTCACTTCGACTCGGACTATGAGACCTGGCATCGGCGCCCGGAGGTCACGCCGAGTATCGACCGGAGCCACATGAGAAGCGAGTTCGCGGATGTGGCGGGTACGCTCGTCTTCTACCGCGACCTCGAACAGCCTTCCCTCCAACTCGATGACCCAGCCCGAGTCCTCGCGCCGTGCGAACAGCGAGAGTGCTCGACCGTCCACCCGCAGGTGCTGGCGATCCGATCCCGGTAGCGTGGTTATGTCCGCTTCGAGCGACTCGCCATCCATGATCAAGCGCTCCGCTTCGATCACAACCTCGCGCGTTTCGTCTCCGGTGCGCGCGAAGTACCGAACCACCGGGTCCGCCGTCACGATCGCCTCCCGTTGCTCAGCATCGCTCCAACCACACGGCTGTCTCCACGTGCGCGGTTTGAGGAAAAGCGTCAAAGGGCTGCACATCCACCCCCTGCCAGGCCGACCTCAAGCGGTCGAGGTCCCGGGCCAGGGTGGCGGGATCACAACTGACGTACGCGAGCTCGAGGGCCGGTCCCGAGACCAGTGCCTCAGCCACCCGCCGAGTCAGCCCCACCCGAGGCGGGTTCACGACAACCAGGTCGGCGGTCGGCAGATCGCCGATGGCATCCTCCACCCGCGCTGTCACGACGGCCAGACGATCCGCGACTCCCGACGCCGCCCTCCGGCAAGTCTCAGAGGCACGCTGTGAAACCTCACAAGCGGTAACGTTCGCGCCCTCTCTCGCCCACCGTATGGCCCGCGCACCGACCCCCGAGTACAGGTCCAGCACGCTGCGGCCGTCAAGGTCGTCGGCTCGTTGGTTCAGCCACTCATCCATCGCGGCGGACACCTGCCGATTCACCTGAAGAAATACTTCGGCCGGGAGACCGAACTCGATGTCCTGCCATCGATCCGGCAAGGTCTCCTCTCCCGCCACGCACACGGGTTCCCGGGTTATCTCCGCATGGTGCCACCCGATCAACCCCGGCACCTCATCCATCAGCTGACGCAAGACATCGGGCGGTGCCGGCTGTCCGCCTCGGATCGCCACGTCCACTTTCCCATCGGCCGAGGATCGAATCGTGATCTTCCTGTCGTGCCCCGACGGCAACTCGCCGATTCCACTGTCCCATGCCGTCCGCAGCGCTTCCCACGCCGCCACGATCGACTCTTCGGCCAGCAGACACCGCCTGACGTCAGCGATCGCGCCCACATCATCGATCGTGTGAAAACCGGCGACTGGCTTCCCATCATTCGATCCTGACGAGAACGTCACCCGATTTCGATACCCGAACTCGCTTCCCCTCGCAATCAGTTCCGGTATCGGAACCTCCAGGCCGCCGATCCTCCGGAGGGCATCATCGACCAGGTTACGCTTCGCCCGCCTTTGCTCCGCAGGCCTCATGTGCTGGAGTCGGCACCCACCGCACCGTTGATACACCGGGCACGGAGCGTCTCGGCGTCCTTCTCCCAGATGTACGAACTCCATGGTCCGTGCGCGCCCCCAGCGCGGTTTCGAATCGACGATTTCCGCTCGGACTACATCGCCCGGTGCAGTGCGCGGAACGAACACCACGCGCCCGGACTCCTCGCGACCGACTCCGTCTCCACCTCCGGCGATGCGATCCACCCGTAGCAGGCACGGACGGTTCTCCGCCCCGGCCTCAGGGTCCGCGCTCACGTCCGGCCCGATCCGAGTGTTCACTCGATCGTCCCCAGGCGGCGGCGCCACTCGCTGATGTCCGGGGCTTCGCGATCCGCGGACTCGGGTATCCCGGCGATGGCCGAGCCGCCGTGTCGGGACCTGTGCTCCAATAGAGTGGCCGCTACGGCGGCGGCCCTTGCCTGCCAGTCGCTTTCTCCGGCCGCAACCAGTTCCGGGTGTCGGTCCAGGTATCGAACCGAAAAGTCGCCGGTCCTGAAATCCGCCTCGTCCAGCACGGCCAGGTGGAATGGCTGTGTGGTGCGGACGCCCTCGATCTGCAACTCGCGCAGCGCCCGGCGCATCCTGAGAATTGCCTGTTCGCGCGTGGGGGCGTGAACAACAAGCTTGCCCAGTAGTGGGTCGTAATGAAGGCCTACCTCGAAGTGCTCCACGATACCGCCATCCCAGCGGACTCCGGGGCCGCATGGGACTTCGAGAGCTCGAATTCTGCCACTCGATGGGAAGAAACCGCTGAACGGGTCCTCTCCACTGATTCGACACTCGATGGCGTGCCCGACCGGCCAGTCCGGGCTCTGCTCGACCGCGAGCGGAAGGCCGGCGGCAACCCGAATCTGCTCTTGAACGAGGTCCACCCCGGTCACGAATTCCGTCACCGGATGCTCGACCTGGATCCGCGTGTTCATCTCCAGGAAGTAGAACGCCGAGTCCTGGTAGAGAAACTCGACGGTGCCTGCACCCACGTAGCCGACGGCCCTGGCCGCCGCGACCGCCACTTCTCCCATACGAGCCCGCAGGTCCATATCCACGACAGGAGACGGCGCTTCCTCAATGAGTTTCTGATGTCGCCGCTGAATCGAGCATTCTCGCTCGCCTAGGTGGATGACCCGGCCGTGGGTATCAGCGAGAACCTGGATCTCGATGTGACGAGGGTCGGCAAGGTACTTCTCCAGGTACACTCGAGAGTCCCCAAAGGCCTGGCCGGCCTCCCGGCTTGCTGCGGCCAGTGAACGCGGCAGGTCGGCGGCGGACTCGATCACTCGCATGCCCTTGCCACCACCCCCGGCGGCCGCCTTCAGCAGGACCGGCCAGCCGATCCTGTCTCCTTCGGATACTCCTTGGGCCACTTCGGACAGCGCATCCGATCCAGGTATGACGGGCACCCCGGCGGCGACCATCCTCGCCCGCGCCGCCGTCTTGTCCCCCATCTCGGCAATCGCTTCAGGGGGTGGCCCCACGAAGACGAGTCCGGCTTCGCCCACCCGGCTCGCAAAGTCCGGACTCTCCGCCATGAAGCCGTAGCCAGGGTGTATCGCCTGAGCTCCGGTTGTACGAGCTGCGTCAAGAATGGCATCGGCTCGCAGGTAGCTCTCGGCAGCCGGCGCGGGCCCGATCCGAACCGCTTCCCCGGCGAGAAGGACATGGGGAGACAGGCGATCTGCGTCCGAATAGACGGCCACGGTGCGTATACCCATTTCCTGGCAGGCGCGGATCACTCGAACTGCGATCTCACCGCGATTGGCTACGAGCACCTTATCGAACACGACCGCACCTCACAGGGGGATATTGCCGTGCTTCCGCGGCGGATTTCGCTGGCGCTTGTTCTTGAGAATCTCCAGGCCCGAAATCAGGCGCGCCCGGGTCTCCCTTGGATCGATCACGTCATCCAGGAACCCGCGTTTCGCGGCGAGATACGGATGCGCGAACCTCTCGCGGAATTCGCTTTCCAGCTCGGCGACGCGGGCTTCCCTATCCTCGGCATCCTCCAATTCACGCCGATAGAGAATCTCCACCGCACCCTTCGGCCCCATGACGGCCAGCTCGGCCGTCGGCCAGGCGAAGTTGAGATCCCCACGGATGTGCTTGGACGACATCACGTCGTATGCCCCGCCGTATGCCTTCCGTGTGATGACCGTCAGCTTCGGCACCGTGCTTTCGCAATACGCGTACAGGAGCTTCGCTCCATGCTGAATGATTCCCCCGTGCTCCTGGGCCACCCCGGGAAGGAAGCCGGGTACGTCTTCTAGCGTGACGATCGGGATATTGAATGCGTCGCAGAACCGAATGAAACGCGCCCCCTTGCGACTCGCGTCGATATCCAGCACTCCGGCGAGTACGGCGGGCTGGTTCGCCAGTATGCCCACCGGACGACCCGCCAGTCGAGCGAATCCCACGATGATGTTGGCGGCGTACCCGGCGTGGACTTCGAGGAAGTCGCCGTCATCGACGATGCGGCCGATGACCTCGTGCATGTCATACGGTTGTGTGGCCAGGTCGGGAATGACGTCAAGAAGCTCCTCGTCAGCCCTCGTCGAAGGGTCCTCGCACGGCGCCACCGGAGGATCCTCCGCGTTGTTCGCCGGGAGAAAGCCGAGCAACCTGCGTACCGCTCCCAGGCTTTCGATCTCGGTCGGGTGCGAGAAATGGGCGACCCCGGACCGTGTGCTGTGCACGCCGGCCCCTCCCAACTCCTCGAACGTCACTTCCTCATGCGTGACCGTCTTCACGACGTTGGGCCCGGTCACGAACATGTGACTGATCCCCTGCACCATGAAGACAAAGTCCGTGATCGCGGGCGAGTAGACGGCGCCACCCGCGCAGGGGCCCAGGACTACACTGATTTGCGGAACCACGCCCGATGCGAGCGTGTTTCGGAGGAACAAGTCCGCGTAGCCGCCGAGAGAAGCCACGCCCTCCTGGATTCGAGCGCCGCCCGAATCGTTCAGACCCACTACCGGCGCACCGTTCTGAGTAGCCAGATCCACCACTTTGCGGAGAAAGGGCTCGTAGATGCGCTCCTGTACATAGCAGCGCTCGATCG
>CAYWLF010000176.1:0-5619 GCA_964458875.1 uncultured Gemmatimonadota bacterium | reverse complement strand
TTCAGGTCTCCCACCCTGGGAGAGACCTCGAGCCGGTAGCGCTGCCCGAGAATCGGTCCCGTACCGCCGAAGATCGTGTTGTCATAGACGAGAGCGGCCGCCGCCGTACCCATGTTCAGGGAACCCGGCGAAGGAAGCTCTACCGTTTCGCGGCTGAGCTCGGTGCCCGAGAACGACAGCTCGCTGGTTCGGACCTCGCTGTAGAAGTCGATCCCCTGGAACCCGACCGTCATTTCCACCCGGTTGGCTCGATTGATCGGATAACTGAAGCCCCCGGTCGCTATGCGATTCACCTGCCACTCGCGCAGTTCAGTCTCCACGTACACGCCGTTCGCGTTGTCCACCTGGAGCCCGAATCGCCGGGTCACGTATGGGATCTGTCCAATCTCCGCGTTCCAGTTCCAACGCGTCCGGCGGTTCTCGTATCCGACCAGGAGCGCCGAACTTCGCAGCAGATTCCCGTTCGCCGTATTGATGTTGAACAACGTGCTCAGGTTCCGGTTGCCGAGCATGTCGCTGAAGTACAGCGAGATGCCACCTGCGAGAAACGCGCCGTAGCGATCGGCGCCGGCGGCGAGCTGCGGCTGGCTGACGTAGTCCAGCGTGATCCCCGGACTATATGCCGCCCCACCGAAAGTGAGCGTGTCGGCAAGGCCCAATTCCGGCTCATCGAGCAGAACGCTCACCAGTCCCGGCGAGCGATCCTGCGGCGGTAACATGGCCGCACTGACACCCGCGATCGCCTCCTCGATCGGCTCTCCCTCGAGGTGCTCTTTCGCATCGATCCGGTAGAGGTTGTAGTCCCCCCGTTCGAACGCGGTATACACGAGACGGTCCGACCCGCTGGCCGACGAAATCGCCGGACTGAGGGCCGTGATTCCGCTCACACCGGTGACGAGGTCGGTGACCTGGTACAGGTTTCCGCCCTGGAACTCGTAGCGGTAGACGTTGCTGATCCCGCTGACATCGGTCACGAAGTACAGGCTCTGTCCGTCCGGGGCCCACTGCGGATCGATATGCTTGCCGACGCCGAATACGGGCATGGCCTGGATCTCACCGGTAGCGGGGTCGATCAACCCCAGGCGGTAGTTGCCGTAGCTGAGAGTAGCCAGGTCCGTCGAAAACCGGTCTGTGACGAAGGCGATCGCGCCGCCATCGGGCGACCACGAGGGCTGCAGGTCCGAGTAGAAGTCCGACGTGAGCCGCCGGAGTTCCTCGGTCTCGAGATCGAGTATGAACAGGTCCGTATATCCGTTCACGATCGCCGCGAACACCAGGCTGCGGCCGTCCGGAGAATACGAGGGAGTGTAGATCTCGCCCAGTTCCTCGAAGCGGACCTCTTTCACCTTCTTGCCGGTCTCTGCCTCCATGATCGTCAGGGCCGGTCGTCCACGGACGACCACACCGAAGGCGAAGTGCTTTCCATCGCTGCTCCACGCCCCGGACGAGTTAATGAACTGGAGACTCTCGAAATGCGGGTCCACGGCCGACTTCGTGAGTCGTCGAATCACCTCGCCCGTCTCGGCGTCCGCCAGGAACATCTCGATCGCGAACAGGTCCTTTTCGGAAAGGAACACGACGCGCGAGCCATCCGGGCTGAGCGCCGGCCCTACGTTCAGACCCCCGCCCCCCTTCCGCTGGGAGATCACCTGCGTGGCGTCGCCGTGCTGGGGCAACGGCGGCAGGTCCCGGAGGTCTCCAAGTTGTTTGACCTCCTCGGGCTCGGCTTCCGGTTCCGTCACCTCGTCATCCGGCAAGTCGTCCATGACGCCGTCCGGAGTCGGCGGCACCGCGAGAGCGACGTCTGCCCGATCTCCGAGCGCATCCTCAGCCACGGAGGCGTACGCATCGTAGATCGCCTGGTGCCATTCGGCTTCAAGCTGAGGGATCGGAACCTGCAGGACAGCCTCGAGCGCCTGCTCAGGGTTACCGGACCGACCGGCGACCTTCAGCACCTTGCCGACAGACTCGTCTCCCCACTTACCGGCCACGAACGCCCAGAACGCCTGGCCCCAGCGGTACGGGAAGTAGTCCCACTGGCGGACCGTCAGGTCACGAAGGGTCGGAAGACTGCAGTTGCACGCCGCCGCATCCCGCATCCACATGGCCGTGTGGGCATCGACCGGGCCGACCGACAGGTACTCGGCCATTCCCTCGACAAACCAGAGCGGCAGAAGCAGCGCGGTAGGGCCGCGGAATCCGATGCCGCCTTCGCCGGACAGGCTGGTGATGTCGAACTGAAACGCGTGAACGAGCTCGTGTCCCAGAACATGGTCCGACTCGTTCAGTGTACCCGCGAGTGGAAGGACGATGCGTCGTTTCAGGACCTCGGTCACGCCGCCCGTGGACTCGCCGATCTGCCCGAATATCGCGTTCGTCTGCTCGAAATCCGGATGACTCGCGTACAGGATCAGGGCCTGTCGACCCTTGAGCTCGTGGTCCAGAAGGCGGCCGATGCGGGCGTACCAGCGTTCGGCCATGCGGCCCGCCTCCGCGACGATGCTCTCCATCTCGGGGTAGTAATAGATGTCGAAGTGCTCGGTCTCCAGGACCTGCGTCTCGAACGTCTTGTACTGGACCTTGTTGCGGCCGAAGTACTGGGCATCGGCAGAAGCCGGCAGGATAGCCGCTCCCAACAGGAGCGTCAGAAAGAAGAGCAGTGCCCTCGAAACGAACGGGCCACGTGTCATGTCGATCCTCCGTAGTCCGAAGACGCAGCGCCTCCGGAATAAAATTCCGCCCCTCACGTGCGGTTCAGATCAATACCCGGCCCGGTCGACCTTGTTTCTCGCCGACGGTTGAGACCGGGGACCGACTCAGTCGCAGGGTCGTACCATTCCATCATAGCGGTCCCGCGCCCGCCCCGCCTGCTCCAGATCATCGTATGGGCCAAGGGATACTCGGGTTAGCCCATCTGGACCAGGCCGGATGGCTACCCGCAATCCACGCTCGCGGAAGCTACCTGCAACGCTCTCCGCGTTCGCCGCATCGGCGAACGCACCGACCTGCACCATGCTGCAGGTCAGCATCGCCGACATCTCAACAACAGAGATTCGTACCCGCGCGGTTCCCGGCCCCAGCATCTCGATTTCGCGGGCCGCTGCCATGGACAGGTCGATGATCCGGTCGTCCACGAACGGCCCGCGGTCATTGATCCGGACCTCGGTTCGCAGTCCGTTGTCCAGGTTGTGGACCTGGACGCGGGTCCCGAACGGCAGGCGCTTGTGGGCCGCGGTCATGTCGTCCATGTCATAGACTTCGCCGGAGGCCGTTCGCTTCCCGTCGAACCCGGGTCCGTACCACGAAGCGACTCCCTGCTCCGACCAATTCTCGCTGACGCTGGTCATGGGAGGAGTCGTCGCCCCACCGCAGGCTGCGAGCAACAGGGAGACAGCGAGCAGAACGAGTGGGACCGGGCGGAGGTTGTACATAGGATTCAAGTTACCGCCGTGGGCGGCGTAGCGGGAGTAGTTTCACACCGGCGGGAGTACGATCGGTCGATTGCGGATGGTCTCTTCCATCCCCACGATTGGGCATCGTACACGTGCCCGGCTTCCTGTCCCCAAAAGCGATGGAGATCAGTCATGAAGGACACCGAATACGGCATGCACCGAAGCCTTCCGGGAGTCGACTTCGACGAGGCTCTCGATCGCGTGACTGCGGCCCTCAAGGCCGAAGGCTTCGGCGTACTCACGAGCATCGACGTGGCTGACACCCTGAAGACGAAGATAGGGGCGGACTTCCGCCCGTACGTGATCCTCGGGGCCTGCAACCCGGTGTTGGCGCACCAGGCGCTCTCGGCCGACGACAACATCGGCCTGATGTTGCCCTGCAACGTGGTAGTCGCCGCCTCGGAGGACGGCGCTGAGGTGGCCTGCATCAGGCCCCACGCCATGATGGACATAGCGGACGCACCGGCGATCCGTGACGTGGCCGACCAGGCCCAGGCGAAGCTGGAGCGGGCCCTCGGGGCGGTCGTGGCTCAATCCGGCGCCATCGAGGTGTAGGCGGCTCCCAGCGTATAGGCTCCGGCCTCAGCGGACCACAGGACCGACTCGGTTTCCAGGTCCACGGCGACGGCCCGGCCGGGTGTCTGCGGGGTGCCCTCGCATGATACGAACGCCCGCCGGCCGGCGTCGTCCAGGGCTATGCCATGCGGGTGTTCCGCCCCCAGCGGGATCTTCGCGGTCTCGATCAGCAGGTCCGTGTCGACGAGGGACAGCGAGGCGTCTCCCCGGTTCGCGACCGCCAGCGTCCGACCGTCCGGCGTGAGGGCGACCTGCGCCGGTCGACTGCCCACCGCTACCGTGCCGACGATCGCCCCATCGGGTCGAAACGCGCGCACGACCCCGGCCAGATGTAGTCCCACCCAGAGGGTCTCCCCATCAGGTGACCAGTCCAGGTTGAGTGGTTTGAGCGCCGGCTGCCCGGGAGACCCGGCTTCCGGCCCTGCGGCGAAGCGGCCGCGTTCGACCAGCGTGCGGGCGTCAAGGAGGACGATCTCGTCGCTCAGGCTGCAGGCGATGGCCACGACGTCGCCGGACGGATCCACCTCTGCGTGATGCGGGCCGCCGCACACCACCGGCGTCGCCACCACCGACAAATCGGCGAGGTCAACCACCGACACGCGACTCGGGACCCCGGGCTGCGAGCGATCGTAGTCGGGCACGAAGGCACGGGACCCATCAGGCGTGATTCCGATCCGGGCCGCCCCTGCGGTGGGCAAGGTGACGCGCCCCACCAGCCGGTCACCCCCCATTTCGTACTTCCACAGCGTCGGCTCACCGTGAGCCACCGTCACGTACCAATGCTCCCGATCCGGGCTGATCGCGACCGCGTGGGGCTCGTCCACCTCGTCGCGCCTTCGCTCTGTTGGAATCCGGTTCACGATCGAACCGTCCGCCGGATCGAGGTGCAGCACCTCGTCGGTGAAGCCCGATGTCACGTACAGCCGCTCACCCGTTGCCGGGTCCGGGCTGCCCGAACCGTTCGGTTCGGTGGAGTCGCTCGAGCAGCCGGCGACCAGGGCGGCGAATACCGCTGCCGCCACGCCGGAACGGCGGCTCAGAACGTCGGTCGGAGAACCCATAGGCCACTGTTCAAATCCGAGACATAGATCAGTCCGTCGTGCAGCTGGGGAGCCCAACTGCACGTGCCGGACGCCGCGACGCAGGCACCGCCCACGTCGTACTGTATGCTGGCGACCTGTCGGGCCTGCTTGTCCAGCTCGCCCAGCAACTGACCCGACACGTCCACCGCATGGATCCCGTTCTCGTACCACGAGAAGTAGGCGATGCCCGCCAGCTCATCGATCCAGAAGTTGTGTGGAGCGGCCCCCGCGAGAGTGAAGCTGGCCACCTCGCGCGGGGAGGCCAGGTCGTTCACGTCCACGATCCGCACCGTTCCGGGAACGGCGATCTCGTCTCCCAGGAAGACGTATCCCGACGCCGGCCAGTACCACGAGTTGTGCACGTCGTAGCCCGGGATCGTGATGCGGCTCACCTCGATCGGGTTCACCGGCGATCCCCCCACCACCCCGTTGCCCACGTCCAGGATGATCAGGCCCGTGCTCCAGTGAGAGAGAAACGCCAGCCCGTCGCGCACGTAGACGTCGTGCAG
>CAYWLF010000175.1:0-5641 GCA_964458875.1 uncultured Gemmatimonadota bacterium | reverse complement strand
GCGATGAGGGACAGGTACGCCGGTCCAGTCCAGTGGGGCAGTGTGGACCGGAACAGCGAGAACCCCGTGAACACGATCCACAGCGGGAACGCATTCAGCAGAAGGATGCGAAGGTCAGCGCGGTCCACGATCGGCGCTCCGCGCACCACGGCGAACACGGCCGCAGCGACGAGAAACCAGGTCACGGGATTCTGGTACAGGACCTGGCCCGCGATCTCGGTACCGAAATAGTCGAGACGCAGGGACAAGCCCGGCGCCACCCGGCCGCTCTGATAGGTGAACGAGATGAAGTCGTTCTTCAGGTTCCAGATCAGGATGGGCGAGGTGATGAGCACGGCGAGCGCCATCGAGCCGTACAGGACCGGCTGCCGCAACCACCGTCGATCGTAGATGACGACGTACAGGAGGGCGCCAAGCGCGACGAATACACCCTGGTACTTGGAGAGTATCGCGAGCCCGATCGCCACCCCGGCCAGGAGGGCGAGTCGCCGTTCACGAGGACCGATCGTCTCGCCCGGAAGCGCCTGCAACAGCAGCCACAGCGCCAGGAGCCAGAAGACGACGAGCGGCGCGTCCGGCAGGATGATGACACCTGCCAGCACCGAACCGTACGCCGCCGACGTGTGGAGGATGGCCGCGAACAGTCCCGCTCTCTCCCCCCCGAGCCTGCGACCGATGAGGTACATCAGCCACGTCGAGATCGCGGCTCCGATCACGGCGGCCAGCCGGATGAACACCTCGGAATCGAAGGCCAGGTTCAGCGTGAACAACTGGATGGCCCAGCCAATCATCGGCGGATGGTCGAAGTGGCTCCAGTCGGGAAAGGCGGCGTAGGCCCAGTAGTAGACCTCATCATTGCCGAGCTCGGTGGCGAGGGCGAACCGCAGCCTCACCAGGGTCGCGATCACGATCAGCCCGATGACGGCCCTGCGTGCATACGGGTCGGTCCGACTCGAAGGCGACTCCACCGTCGATCAGCCCTTCGCCAGAGCGGCCAGCAGGTCGTCCGCCGACAGTGTGTTCAGCACATCGGCCGGCTCGAGCCACGCCCGCCTGGCCTGCTCGACTCCGTACGGCATCAGTTCCAGGTCGGCGATCGAGTGGGCATCGGTACTGATGACGATCTTCACGCCGCGCTTCCTGGCCGCCATCAGGTCGATGTCCCTCAGGTCGAGGCGATGCGGATGCGCGTTCAGCTCCATCGCGACCCCGTGCTCGGCCGCGCATGCGAGTACTTCGTCGAGCGCGAAGTCCATCGAATCGCGGCGGTTGATGATCCGCCCCGTCGGGTGCGCCACGATGTTGGCCAACGGATGCTGGATCGCCTTCAGGAGTCGCTCGGTCTGCTTGGCGGCCGGAAGATCGAAGCGCGAATGCACGGCGATCACCACCAGGTCCAGCTGCTCCAGCATCTCGTCCTCGGTATCCAACGTTCCGTCGGCCAGGATGTCCACCTCCTGGCTGCGCAGGAAGCGGATCTCCGGGTGCCGCGCGGCGACTTCGTCGATCTCCTTCCACTGCTCGCGCAGCTTGTCCGCGTCGAGGCCACCCGTCATGGCCAGGGCCTTGGAGTGGTCGGTGAGGGCCACGTACTCGTAGCCCTTCGCGGCACAGGCCGTGAGCATTTCCTCGATCGTGTTCTTCCCGTCCGACCACGTGGAATGCATCTGCAGGTCGCCCCGCATGTCTTCCAGCTCGATCAGAGCCGGAAGCTCGCCCTTCTCCGCCGCGTCGAGTTCACCCCGGTTGGTGCGCAGTTCGGGGGTGATCCAGGGGAGCCCCACGGCGGCATACACCTCTTCTTCCGTGGCACCCGCCACTCGTTCGCCCAGCTCGCGGCCGGTCGTGCTCTCTTCGCCTTCCCCTTCCTCGGCCAGCTCGAACACCCCGTACTCCGACACGCTGAGCCCCCGCTGCAGGGCCAGCTTCCGGAGTTCGACGTTGTGCTCCTTGTTACCGGTGAAGTAGACGAGGGCCGAGCCGTAGCTCTCCGATGGCAGGATACGGAGATCCACCTGGAGGTCGGAGCTCAGGATTACCGTACCCCGGGTGTCGCCCGACTTCTCGACCGATCGCACCTGCGGGTACGAAGTGAAGCGCTCCATCACCGGTTCGGGGTCGGACGCTATCGCGAGGAGGTCGATGTCTCCCACCGTCTCCTGGCGGCGCCGGTAGCTGCCCGCCACCTCGAGACGCTCCACGCGGTCGTCCTGCAGCATGTACTCGATCAGCGGCTGGATCAGTTCATCCGCGGACGAGAGGCGGAAGCGACCCGAGCGCTTTCTGTGACGCTCGATCGCCTCGAGGATCTTCTCCTCGCTCTTCTTTCCGAATCCCTCGAGGACCGCAATTTCCCCGGCCGAGGCGGCCGCCGCGAGGTCGTCGAGCGTCGTGATGTCCAGCTCGTCCCACAGCTTCCGGACCTTCTTCGGCCCGACTCCCGGCAGTTTGGTCAGCTGGACGAGAGATCGTGGCACTTCTTTCGAGACCTCATCCAGGATCGAAAGTCGCCCGGTGGTCACGAGCTCCGTGATGTGGGATGCCATGTCCTTGCCGATGGCCGGAAGCTCGGTCAGGTCCTCGCCCTGTTCCACCATCTTCCGGATCGGGTCCGGACTCTCCTGGATGGTGTAGACGGCGTTGCGGTAGGCCCTGATGCGAAACGGGTTCGTCTCGCCCTGGATCTCCAGCAGGGTCGCCATCTCCGTGAGGATCGCCGCGATCTCGATGTTTTCCATGGCTATTCCCCGCCCCCCGACTCCGCCAGCAGCCGCATGAACCCGGCCTCGTCCAGCACGGTCACCCCGAGGTCGTTCGCCTTGTCGAGCTTGGAGCCCGGTTCAGCGCCCGCCACCACATAGTCGGTCTTCTTGCTCACCGAGCCCGTGACCTTGGCTCCGAGAGACTCCGCCCTCTTCTTCGCTTCTCCCCGACTCATGCCCTCCATGCCGCCCGTGAACACGAACGTCTTTCCCTCGAGCGCACCACCGACCGGCGCGGTCTCGGCTGCCTGCACCTGCATGCGTTCCGTCAGGCGAGCGATGTTCTCGGCGTTGTGTGGTTCCGCGAAAAAGGCGACGATCCGGGCCGCCATGATCGGACCCACGCCCTCCACATCCGTCAACGCGTCCTCGTCCGCCGCCATGATCGCGTCGAGTGTCCCGAAGTGACGAGCCAGGAAGCGGGATACGGCACCCCCGACCTCGGGGATCCCGAGTGCGGCCAGGAAGCGGTGCAATTCGGGCGTCGATGCGGACGCGATCGCCGCGACCAGGTTGCCGGCGGAGAGTTCCGCGAATCCCTCCAGCTCGACCAGCTGCTCCACCGTCAGGTCCAGCAGGTCCGGGAGTCGCTCCACCAGGTCCTCGTCCACCAGCAGGCGGGCGGTCTCCTCGCCGAGGCCTTCGATGTCCAGCGCCCCACGCGACCCGAAGTACTGGATTCGGCCCTTGAGCTGGGCCCGGCAGCCGAAGCTGTTCGGGCAGACCGTGAACGGACCGCGTTCCACCAGCTCCGTGTCGCACGATGGGCAGACTTCGGGCATGCGGAAGGCGGGGCTCCGCACGCGGTCTTCCTCCTCGACGCGACCGATCACCTGCGGGATTACGTCCCCCGCACGCTGTATGCGCACCCGGTCGCCGGGACGAACATCCTTGCGGGCCAACTCCTCGCGGTTGTGCAACGTGGCTCGGGTAACCGTCACGCCCCCGATGTTGACCGGTTCCATGATCGCGACCGGTGTGACGACACCGGTTCGTCCCACGCTCGCGAGGATCCGTTCGATCCGGGTCTCCTCGACACGCGGCGGGAACTTGAAGGCGAAGGCCCAGCGCGGGTGACGCGACGTGAAGCCGAGTTCCTCCCGCGCGGCGAGATCGTCGAGCTTGATCACCACACCGTCGATCTCGAACGGGAGGTTCTCCCGCTCGGCATCGATGCGGGCGTGGTAGTCGAGGATCTCCTCGGGACTCTCGACGCGCTCGGAGTGTGTGTTTACCAGGAATCCCCAATCGCGGAGGGCCTCCAGCGTGTCCCACTGGGTCGAGACCCCGAGTCCCGAGCTGGCGAGTACGTCGTAGGCGTACGCCTCCAGGGGACGGGACGCCGTGATCGCCGGGTCGAGCTGCCGCAACGAACCGGCGGCGGCGTTGCGGGGGTTCGCGAACGGAGGGCGTTCCTCGGAGATCAATCGCTCGTTGAGGCCGTCGAACGCGTCCACTCGGATGATGACCTCACCGCGCACCGCGAGGAGCTCGGGGACCGGTCGCCCGTCATCGCGCAGGCGGAGTGGTATCGAGCGGATGGTACGGGCGTTCTCGGTGATGCCCTCGCCGCGCAGACCGTCTCCACGCGTGGAGGCGCGGGACAGAAGACCGTGTTCGTACACCAGCTCGATGGACAGGCCATCCAGTTTCGGCTCCACCACCCAGGCCACGCTCGACGGGTCGTCGAGGCCTCGCTCCACCCTGTCCGTGAACCTGCGCAGCGCTTCCTCGGTCTGGTCGGAGTCGAGACTCAGCATCGGCGCTTCGTGCAGGACGCTTGGGAACGAACTGAGCGGCGCGCCACCCACCCGTTGGGTCGGCGAATCGGGCGCCCGCAGGTCCGGGAAGCTATCTTCCAATTCCTGCAGCTCCCGAAACAGTACGTCATACTCGACGTCCGTCAGCTCGGGGGCATCCAGCACGTAGTACTGGTGGTCGTGGCGGCGGATCTCCTCACGCAGTTGTTCGATTCGGTCCACAGCCGACTGTCGATTCATGGGCGTCGAGATCTCTCCTGGAGCCGTCTCCGGGTTAGCGTGACGATTTCTGCCCACCCGGGTATGTTGTGCGAACTCTCTTCGCCGGTAGACGTAACCGGAGGCAAACGTGATGACAACGCTCGAGTTCACTGAAGAGGTCGCCGCGGCGACCGACCACATATATGAGAAGGTGAAAGGTAGCATCCCCCGCTTCGAATGGGAGATGCACGCCCCGCTGATCGCCGAGATCAACCGCGTCAAGAAGGAACGCAACGCTGTGATCCTCGGCCACAACTACATGGTACCCGAGATCTTCCACGGAGTCAGCGATTTCGTCGGCGATTCTCTCGGCCTGTCGATCATCGCCAGGGACTCGGACGCCGACGTCATCGTGTTCTGCGGCGTCCACTTCATGGCCGAGACGGCCAAGATCCTGAACCCGTCCCGAACGGTACTGATTCCGGATCCCGATGCGGGATGCTCCCTGTCCGAGAGCATCACGGCCGCCGATGTACGCCTCCTCAAGGAACGATACCCGGGCGTGCCCGTGGTTACCTACGTCAACACGCCCGCGTCGATCAAGGCGGAATCGGACATCTGCTGCACGTCGGCCAACGCGGTCGCGGTGGTCGAATCGCTGGGCGTGGACCGGGTGATCTTCCTGCCCGACGAGTACCTGGGCCGCAACGTCGCCAACCAGACCGACGTGAACGTCATCACCTGGGCCGGACGCTGCATCGTGCACGAGCAGTTCACGGTGGAGGAGATCCGGGCCTACCGGGCCCAGTACCCGGACATCGAGGTGATCGCCCACCCGGAATGCTCGCCGGAAGTATGCGCGGAGTGCGACTTCGTGGGCTCGACGACCGCGATGATCGACTACCTGGACGAGGCGCA
>CAYWLF010000174.1:0-5673 GCA_964458875.1 uncultured Gemmatimonadota bacterium | reverse complement strand
GTCCCGTTTCGGTGGTCCTGATCGGTCTGTTCGTGTGGGTGACCGGCTGCACCAGCTACAAGCAGATCGAACCCGATCAGGTGGCTGACTACCATGACATCCGAGTAACCATGACAGACGGCAAGCGAGCCTGCGTCTACGACCCGGTTGTCAAGGCAGACAGCCTCAGGGGACACGAGAGTCCCCAAGGCAAGCGATACTATTCCGACCCGATGTTGGTCATTTCGCTGGACCAAGTGACTTCGTTTGAGGGCGCTCATGGTACCGATGAAGCGAAGACTGGTGGGGCGGTTGTCTTGGGACTCGCGATCGCGGCGGGAGTCGTCTTCGGAATCGCCGCCTTTAGTATGGGCCAGTAGCTGCCCGCCCCGCTCATCCGAACACGTCCCGCCGTTGCCCGTTTGACGCTCACTTGACTGTGATTTGCCACACTCACGGTGCCCCCTCCGATGACTGGAGGTGTACCGTGTTCTCGCTCTGCAAAGTGGTCGCCTTTGTGGCTCCAATCGTGCTCGTCGCTTGCGACCCTCTTGGTTTTGAAATGTCCGTCGGGGAGATCTTTGGCGTTCCGGAAGAGCTTGAAGAAGAGGGGAATCCGCGTGCCTACGACCGCTTGTGCTTCGAGGGTTACGTTCGGTCTGCCGCAGATGACCAGCCTGTCTCGGGCGCATCGGTCGGCATGATTGGCTACCACACTGTGAGTACTCGCACCGAGGCGTCCGGATACTACGCGATTGATTGTGCCCCCCATCACGTTGGTGGTGGTGCCTACTTGAGAGCGCGCAAGGACGGCTGGAGCGTCCAGGACATCCGAGGCGTGCGCTACTCCACAGAGCCTCAGCGATACGATTTCACCCTGGAGCCCCAGTGACCCGCTCATCCCTCCACTTCCGCGAAGGGGAGGTGAACCGTGTTCCGTCGTGTGCTGATTGCCGTGCTGTTGCTCCTGACGACGAGCTTCAGTGGTGTTACCACCGGGTGTGGCCTGTTCGATCCCGAGGACTGCATCGAGAAGGGACGGTCCTGCAAGGATGATACTTCGGGGTGTTGCCGTGGCCTGCGATGTAGTCACGGAAACGGTGTTGTTGGCTGGTGTGTTGATTCCCAATGAACCGCTCACTCGACCACCTCCCACAGCTTCGGGGGGGGCCGGAGTCGGTAAGCTGGTAAGCCCAGCCGGCCACCTCGCGCTAGTAGCCCGCCGCTTTGTCCACCACGTTGAGAAGAGGCTCTCCCGCGCCGAATCGCCGCATGTTCTCCAGCATTAGCGCCAGGCGGCGCTCGCCCGACAGCTCGGCCCTTGCCGCGACGTGGGGCGTAATCAGCACGTTGTCGCGGTTCCACAGCGCATGACCTTCGGGCAGCGGCTCCGGATCCGTCACGTCCAGGAACGCGGCTCCGAGCTTCCCGGCATCGAGCGCCTCGACGAGCGCATCCGTGTCGACGACCGCGCCTCGGGCGATGTTCACCAGCCACGCGCCGTCCTTCATCCGGGCGATCGTCTCCCGATCGATCATGCCCCGCGTCTCGTCGGTGAGCGGCACGGCCAGCACGACGACATCCGCCTGCGGGAGCAGTTCATCGAGGTCCGGGCCCGTGCCCAGCACATCGACGTACGGAGGCGCGGGGCGTTCGGTCCGGGCCGTCGCGAGCACGCGCATGTTGAAGGCGTCCGCCCGCATCGCGATCTCGCTACCGATTCCGCCGAGTCCGACCACCAGCATCGTGCGGCCTTGTAGCGCCGTCATGGCGCTGGCCGAGCCCCGATCCCACGCTCCCCGACGACCGGCGTCCAGGTAGTGGGGCAGGTTCCTCGTATGAGACAGCATCATCGCGAACACGTGCTCAGCGATCACTGGACCGTACATGCCCTTCATGTTCGTGAGCACGACCTCGTCGCGCGCCATCAGTTCGGGAATCGTGATGTACCGGTCCACTCCGGCACTGCCCGATTGCGCCCAGCGCAGTCGGGGTGCCGCTTTGAGAAAGGTGGAGGTGAGCAGATGCGCGTCCGCGCCGTGCGCCTGGCCGGCGTGCTCGAGCGCCGATTCCCGGTCCAGGCCACCGATGATCGTGACGTTCGGGGCGGCGCCCCTGATCGACGCGAGCCGTTCCTCGGACATGTCCGACGTGAGGTACACGAGCGGGTCAGGGAGCTCAGCGGTGGGGATCGCGGCCACCGAGTTCCGCGTCGAGCCGAGCGGGATCGTATCCTGCGCCCGTACGACTGCCGGCGTGACGGCCGCGGCTGCGACGAAGAAGGACATGGCGTGGAGCAGGCGAAGACGTGGACGGATCACGAGGGCTCTCCCGATGAAGTGTGGGGACGTTGACCGCCGAATAGTAGGCGCCCGTGATCCGGCACGCGAAATAGCCTCGTCAGGAAGCCCTGCGGAGCCGCCGCAACAGTTGAATCGATGGACGCGCCTGTTATATTGAAATCAAACCAAGTCACGAAGGAATGCTCCGATCGAGCAACGCCCGCTCCAACGGTCGCCACCTCTTCTCCGCGACAACTATGCAACGTCCCCATGTCGGCGGGAAATTCCTCCATCTCGAGGGACACCGGTTCACCTTTCGGGTTCGAGGGGTGACGTACGGCACCTTCGAGCCCGATTCGAATGGCGTTCAGTTCCCGGCTGTCTCAAGGGTCGCGGAGGACTTCGCGGCCATGGCGGCCAGTGGGTTCAACACAGTTCGAACCTATACGGTGCCTCCCGGTTGGTTGCTCGATGAAGCCCAGAGTAAAGGCTTGCGCGTGATGGTGGGGTTGCCCTGGGAACAACACATCACGTTCCTGGATGATTCGAGTCGCCCGGGGCAAATCGAAGAGCGGGTCGCTGCTGGTGCACGGGCGTGCGCGGGACACCCGGCCGTCCTCTGCTACGCGGTGGGGAACGAGATTCCCGCACCGATCGTGCGGTGGCACGGCCGTCGACGGATCGAACGGTTCATCAGGCGACTGTACGACGCCGTGAAGCGGGAAGATCCTGGCAGTCTGGTCACATACGTCAACTATCCGACCACCGAGTACCTGCAGTTGCCCTTCCTGGACCTGCATTGTTTCAACGTGTTCCTGGAGGAGCCCGATTCGCTCCGGCGCTACCTGGCCCGCCTGCAGAACATCGCGGGCGAGAAGCCCCTGATTCTGACCGAGATCGGCCTCGACAGTCGCAGGAACGGGATCGATGGGCAGGCAGCTTCGGTGGCGTGGCAGGTGGATGCCGCAGTCCGAGCGGGGTGCGCCGGTGCGATCGTCTTCGCCTGGACCGACGAGTGGTACCGCGGCGGCGAACAGGTGTGGGACTGGGATTTCGGATTGACCGACAGGCTCCGCCAGCCGAAGCCGGCTCTATGGGCGGCGAGCCGCGCCCTGTCGCGGGATCCAGCTGACCTGATACGACGTCCACCGAGGATCACCGTGGCGGTCTGCGCCCGCGACGCCGAGGAGACGATCGGAGAATGTCTCGAGGGAGTCTCGAACCTGGCCTACCCGGACTACGAGGTCGTGGTCGTCGACGATGGCTCGAGTGACCGGACGGCGGAGATAGCGGAGGCGTACCCCTTCAAGCTGATCCGGACGGAGAACAAGGGGCTCAGCAGCGCACGCAATACGGCTCTGTCCCATGCCAACGGCGACATCATCGCCTACATCGACAGCGACGCTTATCCTGACCAGGATTGGCTGACTCACATGGCCGAGGCCTACTCGGACGGCCGGTTCGCTGCTGTCGGTGGTCCGAACATCCTGCCGCCGCACGCTGGGGCCATGGAGGAATGCGTCGCGAACGCCCCCGGTGGGCCCGTCCACGTCCTGCTCGACGATGAAATCGCCGAACACATCCCGGGCTGCAACATGTCCTTCAGACTGGGTGCGCTGGAGGCCATCGGAGGGTTCGACGCCCAGTTCAAGATCGCAGGAGATGACGTAGACGCGTGCTGGCGGATTCAGGAATCCGGCGGTGTCATCGGGTACAAAGCGGCCGCGATGGTCTTTCACCACAGCAGGGACACGGTACGGGCCTACTGGAGGCAGCAGCTGAACTATGGCCGCGCGGAAGCGATGCTGGAAAGAAAGTGGCCGGAGAAGTACAACGAGTTCGGCCAGGCGATGTGGTCAGGACGCATATACGGAACGGGCCGAACGCTACCATTCATGGTGCGGCGGTGGCGTGTCTACTACGGGGTGCGCGGTACAGCGCCATTCCAGCCGGCGGTCGAGAACGGATGTGCTCATTTGGGAGTTCTCCCTCTCATGCCGGAGTGGTATCTGGCGATTCTGGCCGTCGGCTGGCTCGTCGCTCTGGGTCTGATTTGGCAGCCGTTGCTCGTGTTCCTCCCGGTCCTGGTGGCAGCGGTGGCCATACTGGTGATCCAGGCTGTGGGCGGTGCCAGGCGGGTCGAGCTCCGGAGCCGCGGAGTGAGTCGCTGGAAGGAGTTGCGCAAGCGCGCCACCATCGCCGGCCTGTACCTGCTGCAACCCCTGGCCCGGCTCGCGGGTCGAGGCGGCTACAACCTGACCCCGTGGAGGAGACGGGGGGTCGTCGGCATCACGCTTCCGCGCCCGAGAATCGTCTCGCTGTGGAGCGAGCAGTGGCACTCCCCCCAACTCTGGTTGGACCATCTCGATGGTCAGCTGCGCCGCCACCGAGTGGTGGTCCGCACGGGCGGTCCTCACGACCGCTGGGACCTGGAGGCGTGGTGCGGCCTCCTGGGCGGTGTTCGTGCGCTCCTGGCGAGTGAAGAGCACTCCCGAGGGCGGCAGCTTGTCAGGCTTCGAGTCTGGCCTCGCCTGGCGCCCCTGAGCTTCGTGGTTTGTTGCGTGGTGCTTGGATTGCTGGCCATCGGGGCCGCCCTGGACGGAGCCTGGGTCGTGTTCGGAGCGCTCGCGCTCCTGGGCATCCTGGCCTGCGCTCGGCTCCTGTTCGAGCAGGGAGCCGCGCTACGCTCTGTCGAAGAGTGCATGGCGACTCTCCGCGAGGGTTTCAGCGCCGTCCCGGTCGGCGAGCCTCAGCCTCCAGGGATCGTGCGGCCACGTCCGCCTCGCGAATCTCGTCGGGGTGTTCAGGACATCCTTCCGATCTCACCCGGTGCGTTACATCCGAGGTCTGTGCTGAGCACGACCTTCGAGCGGTCGGCCATCGAATTGAGCGCGGAATCGTTGGATGGCGAACGGTAAGAACCCGGATCTCCAGAAGGTCTCGGATACCGCTCTCTATATCCGCCTGCTGCGCCAGGCACGCCTGTATTGGCCCCACATCGGAGCGATCCTGCTTCTCGACCTGCTGGCGACGCCGATCGGACTGCTCGCTCCCGTTCCTGTGAAAATCGTGGTGGATAGTGTGATCGGGTCGAATGCCGTTCCAGGGTTTCTCGTGCCCCTGATGCCCGCATCGGCCGCCGCTTCCAAAGAGGGCATCCTGGTTTTCGCGTCGGTCCTTCTCGTGCTGATCGCGCTTCTCGGCCGGGTCCAGAGTTTCGCGAGCGCGTTCCTGCGAACGTACACCGGAGAGAGGCTCCTACTCGAGTTCCGGAGTCGGCTGTTTCGGCATGCGCAGCGGCTGTCGCTGACCTACCACGATACCGCCGGGACGGCCGATTCGATCTACCGCATTCAATACGATGCCTCGGCGATCACGAACGTGGCGGTGAACGGGGTCCTTCCGTTCCTCA
>CAYWLF010000173.1:0-5752 GCA_964458875.1 uncultured Gemmatimonadota bacterium | reverse complement strand
TGCGACGAAGGCCCTGCGGCGTGCGCTCGTATATCCACGCCAGGAACAGCACGAGTGGAAAGGCGGCGATCGCCAGGACGCTGATCGCACCGAGAAAGCCCGGCGGAAGCTGCAGGCCCTCGGCCAGGATGTCCGCTACCTGCAGGACGACGAACGCGGCGCCACCGTACACGGCGGCGACGCGGAATACCTTGCGACGCTTCAACTCCGCCATCAGGGCCTGGAAGCGTGGCAGACTGTCTGGATCCGTTGCTGAACTCATGGTCGAGAAGATCGACTGCGCACGTGCGGCTCGGCAAGCGCGGGAGAGAACCCGCGGATGCAAGGAGCCGGGCCGCCACGCAGACGGACCCGGCTCGATCGCGGTCTGCCGGAAGGGATCAGCGCTTCAGTCGAGCGTAGATCCCGGTCGCTTCACCGGACTTCAACGTCTCGA
Organism: uncultured Gemmatimonadota bacterium; assembly: GCA_964458875.1. Lineage (GTDB taxonomy): Bacteria > Gemmatimonadota > Gemmatimonadetes > Palauibacterales > Palauibacteraceae > Benthicola. Next base: position 5,316 of record CAYWLF010000173.1, on the reverse strand, counting down.
GGTTGAACTCCCAAACGAGAGTCTCCCCGTCCTTTCGCGTCGCGTTGTGCTCTTCGACCTTGAAAGGCGTGGTGATGCGGAACGTGACAGCGAAACCCTGCAGGAGCTTCTCGACCATCTCGTCCGACACCCAGGGTACATCGTCCATCTCCTGGATCGGATTGATGGGCTCGCTCCGCACGATGATCTGGTCTCCGTCTTCGATGATCTCGAGATTCTCGAATGGCTCAGAGTCCACGGGCGCGCCCTCATCGTCGCCCTCGTCATCGTCATCGAGGTGGATCTCCTTGAGCTTGTCCACGTGGTCGAAGGCAAACCGCATGTTCATGGTGGTGAGCAGTTCCTCCCGGTCCACGTTGGCGTAGAGAAGCGTGACTCCATCGGGCAGGTCCGGCTCGATTTCGGCTCTCATCGACTCGACGCTGAAGTCCTCGTCCTCGTCCATCCCTTCGACGATCTCTGCACGAGCATCCTCAATCTGCTCGGCGGTGGGCTCGCCACCTTCCCCGCTGAACGAGTTCTGGATATAGGCCGACATGTAGGCGACCCGATCGAGATCGATCGCGAGGTCGAGGTCCGCAGTACCGGACAGGTCATCGTCCAGCGTGATCCCGTAGTCGAACTGCATGCAGCCGGCCGCGAACCAAGCGACTCCAGCGACAAGGATGCCGCGCAGGTATCTCATCGTTCCTCCTGTTCGTGAGCGGAGAACGGGGCGGTGCGCCCCATGCATTCTCCCAGGTATTCATACGAAGGTCGGGGGCAGAGGTTTCGTTTGCCGCGCGGCCGGCCGGCCTCACATACTCACGGATCGCCAACGTGAAAGAGGAAGCAGACCATGGAAGCTGTGCTCACGACCGGAGCGTCCAAGGGAATCGGGTTCGACGCGGCCCGGTACCTGGCGGACCGGGGCTATCGGAGCCTGGGAACGGTCCGCACTGAGGAGGACGCAGCCCGCCTACGTGCGGCCGGCGTCGAACCTGTTCTAATGGACGTTACCGACTCCGAGTCCATCTCACGAGCAGCTGCCGAGGTCGAACGCATCCTGGCTGGCGCATCGCTGCGGGCACTGGTCAACAACGCTGGAATCCTGGCCGCGGGGCCGATCGAACTGGCGGACCTGCAGGATGCCCGTGCCGTGTTCGACGTCAACTTCTTCGGCGCTCTCGAGGTCACCCAGAGGTTCCTTCCGCTGCTCCGCGCATCCAGGGGGCGCGTCGTCAACATGAGCTCCCTGTCGGGGCGCTTCGCGTTTCCCTTCGTCGGCGTGTACGCGGCCACCAAGCACGCTCTCGAGGCCGCCTCGGAGTCTCTGCGGAGGGAACTCGTGCGCACCGGAGTTGACGTCATCCTGATCGAGCCAGGCTCCATACAAACTACTATATGGGATAATCTTGAATCGATTGATATGAAGTTGTTTCGAGATACAGACTACGAGCGACTCATGCCGGTGGTCCAGGAGATGGCCGTTCGGGGTGGGAGGAACGGGCTCCCGGTCGATCGCGTCTCCAGGGCGGTTTACCGCGCGGTGTCGGCCCGGCGCCCACCCGCACGGATTCCGGTGGTCGCGTCACGTCCCAGGTGGTTCCTGCAGCGCCTGATTCCGGCCCGCGTATGGGACCGCCTCATCGGCCGCCTCCTGGCTCGCATCGACGCGGGCGACGAGGTCGAGTCTCCCTTCAGCTGAACGGGGCCGGGGGTTGGAGAGGACCTAGAGCTGTGTCCCACAGACCTTACAGTACTTCGCATCGGGATCATGTCCGTCGAGGCTACATTCCTGACATGCGCGGGTCGTGACCTCGCGTTGCTGCCCGCGGACCAGCTCCGTGGTGACGATCCCCGTGGGAACCGCGATGATGCCGTAGCCCATGATCATCAAGAGCGCAGAAAGGAACTGGCCGAGCGCCGTGATCGGAGCGATGTCCCCGTAGCCCACCGTGGTAAGGGTGACCACGGCCCAGTAGACCGAGATCGGGATACTCGTGAAACCGGCGGCTTCCCCTTCCACGAGGTACATCAGTGCCCCGACGATGATCACGATCGTGAACACCACGAACACGAAGACGAGGATCTTGCGACCGCTGTTGGCTAGCGCCTGCCGAAGAACTCGGGCTTCCTGGACGTATTGCACCAGCTTCAGCACCCGGAACACCCGGAGGATCCTCAGGACACGCACGACCGCCAGAGCCTGCGCCCCCGGGATGAAGAAGCTGATGTATGTCGGAAGTATCGCCAGCAGGTCGATGACCCCGAAGAAGCTCCGGGCATAGCGGGCCGGCCGTCCCACGCACAGCAGGCGCAGGATGTACTCGATGGTGAACAGGATCGTGATCACCCACTCGGTGATCCGCAGAACCGGCCCATATCGCGCCCGCAGCGGGGCCACGCTCTCCATCATTACCGCCACGACGCTCACGAGAATCGTGATGATCAGGGCGATATCGAAGGCTTTGCCGGCCGGGGTATCGGCCCCGAAGATGATCTCGTGGGCCTTGGCTCTCCAGCCGCGGAGGTGGCCCTTCGGATCGTCGTACACCCACTCGGGGCGCACGGATTGGGAGGTCATCGTGCTTTCATCGGTCAGCGACCGAACGTGTCGCAAGCCTCGACGCTTCCCGTCTCCAGACCCCGCCGCAGCCAGGTAGCCCGTTGCTCGGACGTTCCATGCGTAAACGACTCGGGATTGACGGCGCGGCCGGCGGACCGCATCAGGCGATCGTCTCCGATGGCGGCAGCCGCGCGGAGACCTTCCTCCACGTCACCCTGCTGGAGCATGACGGTGCCACGCCGCCGATTCAGGTGGTGGGCCCACACACCGGCGTAGCAGTCGGCCTGCAATTCCATCAGCACCGACAATCGGTTGGCCTCGGCCCGGCTTCCGCTTCGGGCCTGCGCCTGGCGCACGGCGTCCGAGGTGCCCGTGATGTTCTGAACGTGGTGGCCGACTTCATGTCCGATCACATACGCCTGTGCGAAGTCCCCCGCCCCACCGATGCGCTCGAGCTCCCGGAAGAACCCCAGATCCACGTAGAGCTTCTGGTCCGGTGGACAGTAGAACGGCCCCGTAGCCGCGCTGTTCATCCCGCACGCCGACTGGACCATGTCGGTGAAGAGGACGAGAGTGGGTTCCCCATACGTCTGACCCGCGGAGGCGAAGATCTCGCCCCAGGCGTCTTCCGTCGAACCGAGGACGACCGTGACGAAATCGGCCATCTCGTCCTCCGCCGCCGTGGGGGCGCGGGTCTGGGTGGGAGCCGATTCGCCCGCCACTTGGAGAAGGGCCGTCGGATCGCCCCCGAGCAGGAGAACGGCCACCACGACGAGGAGCGTGACGCCCCCGCCCATCTTCACGCCTCGACCGACCCGCTGACCTCGACGGTCTTCGACGTTGGTGCTCCGACGACCCTTCTTCCAGCGCATGCTTCTCTCTCCGGTCTTCCGGACTCAGTCCAGGGCCGGAATCCTCAGGACCTGCCCCGGATAGATGAGGTCCGGATTCTCGAGCATCGGCTTGTTCGCCTCGAAGATCGCAGGGTACTTCATCGCGTCTCCGTAGTGCGCGAGGGCGATCTTGGAGAGCGAATCCCCGCTCTGCACCGTGTAGAGTACCGCTTCGGGCGCCGGCTCCGCCACTTCGATGCGGTCGTCCACCCTGGCCACACCCGCGACGTTGCCCAGAGCCAGAATCACTCGCTCACGAGTCGCCTGATCCACGACGCTGCCGAAGACCGTGGCGGTCCCGTTGTCATAGTCGACGCGCAGATCTTCCACGTCGAATCCGTGGCCCATGACGGCACGAGCGAGAGCGTTCCCACGCATACGATTCGCTAGCTCCAGATCCTCGTCCTGCATGTCCGCTCCGAGCTTCTCTATGCCCTCGTCGCGCGTGTCGTCTCCACCGCCGAAGCCCAGCTTGGCCCCAGCTTCCTTTACGAAATCGAAGATTCCCATATTCGGCTCCTTGTGGTCTGATTCCCAGGATTCTGTCTGTACTGAACGGATCAGTTCTTCTTGAACAGGTTTCCGAGCAGGCTCCCACCGATCTTGGTGATGTCACCCAGGTCCAGCCCATCATCATCGCTGTCGATGAGGAGGCCGGCCAGCGACGCAAGATCGGGTGCCGAGGATTCGGCGGCCCGTCGCTCGCCCGTCAGCATATCGGCCAGACCGCCGGCGTCAAGCTCCTGCTCTCTGCGCGCCTTGCCGAGCATTCCCATGACCATCGGTCCGAGGGTGGTGAGCAGACGGCTGACCTGCGCCGGGCTCAGGCCGCTGGTCTGGCCGACACCCTGTTCGACCGCCTGCTGCTTGCCCCCAAAGGCGTGCTTGAGGATGCCGGCTCCCGACGTAATGGAAGGGTCCCGGATCAGGTCGCCCAGGCTGTCGAGGATGCTTCCGTCGTGGTCGCGCTCGAGAGCGCCCTGCAAGGACGCGGCTCCTTCGGGGCTGGAGGCGTTACGCTGGAGAGCTCCAAGCAACAGGGGCAAGGCGGCGCGAGTCGCACTCTGCGTAGCCGACTCATCGGCGCCGATTGCGTCCGCCAGACTGGCGTTTTCCTGCCCCGTCAATTCGGCCAGCATGTTGAACAACGAACTCATGTGGATGTCCTCCTTGGTTGGTCTTGGCCGCATGATCGATTCGCGACGCTGGGCGCCCGACAGGGATCGCGACTCACTGTCGCGTAGACATCCGAGCCCCCCGGAAGTCACATTCGGCAGGATGGACCGAGCTTCCGCGACGACCACGCGGACGCTATCCTGCCGGCATGAAATATACAGTGCAGGTGGAGCTTCTGCCGGAGCACCCAGCGTTCGGCGACCCCCAGGCGTCTGCGCGCTCTCTCGCGCCGGCACATCCGGGAGATGCGGGGATCGATCTCATCGCGTGTGAGCATGCGAGGCTCGCCCCGGGTGATCGAGCCCTCGTGAGCGCCGGTATCAGGATCGCCCTGCCGCCCGGGCTCGAGGCGCAGGTACGCCCGCGCTCGGGACAGGCGCTCAAGCGAGGGCTGACGATTCCGAACTCTCCGGGCACCATCGACCCCGGCTATCGTGGGCCGGTGAAGGTGATCCTGCTGAACAATGCGGCTGCGCTGTGCGAGGGCGACCTGGTCGGGGTCCCCGGCGACGAGTCGCTCACCGAGTGCCTGGCCCGGGGGATCGAGTCCCGGACGATCCGGATTGAGCCCGGTGAGAGGATCGCTCAGCTCGTTTTCGCTCGTTTCGAGCGACCGGCGGTCGAGATCGTCGAGAGTGTTTCGCTCGAAACGACCCGGGGAGAGGGCGGATTCGGATCCACGGGCGCGGGATGACGGGC
>CAYWLF010000172.1:0-5780 GCA_964458875.1 uncultured Gemmatimonadota bacterium | reverse complement strand
TGCAGTCCATTAGAGATCGTGTCGAATCAGCCCTCAGGCGGGTGAAGCCGGCGGGGGAGGAATCCGACATCACGGGCCTCGGCCTCGTTGGGAATGTGCAGGTGGACGAAGCGGGAGCCGTATCGGTACTTCTCGGACTGCGGCCCGTCGACGATCCTTCTCTCGCGGAGACGGTCCGCCTCGTGCTCTCGGGCGTCGAGGGGGTCACCGATGTGCAGGTGAGGACGGCGACGGCGGCCACGCCTCCGCCCGATGGCACGGTACCGGCGGCTCCGAAACCTCGCGAGCCCGGCAAGGCGAAGCGATCGCTTCCGGTCATGGGCCCCAAGGGCCCTGCGGCCGCCGGAGCGACGCCCCGGTCCGCGGGGCAGGTGAGCCAGGAGGAAGCCTCAAGGCATCCCTCCGAGGCCGAGCCGCTCGAGGGCATCCGCCACGTCGTTGCCGTCAGCTCCGGCAAGGGAGGGGTCGGAAAGTCCACCGTATCCACGAACCTGGCGGCCGCATGGGCCAGGAAGGGGTATCGGGTCGGCCTTCTCGACGCGGACATCTACGGCCCGGACATCCCGACGATGTTCGGCGCCACCGAAAGGCCCCGAATCCAGGACGACCAGGTGGTACCGGTGGAGGCACACGGCGTGAAGCTGATGAGCCTCGGGTTCCTGGTGGACGACGAAACTCCAGCAGTCTGGCGTGGACCGATCATCATGGGAATCGTCCGGCAGTTCCTGCACCAGGTGGTGTGGGGCGAGCTGGACTACCTGATCGTCGACCTTCCGCCGGGTACGGGTGACGCGCAGTTGTCACTGGTCCAGCTGGTTAAGGTGGACGGTGCCGTGATGGTGAGCACCCCGCAGGATGTCTCGGTAACAGGGGTTCTGAAGGGCATCAAGATGTTCGAGAGCGTGGACGTGCCGGTCCTCGGAATCGTCGAGAACATGCGAGGATTCGTCTGTCCCGACTGCGGCTCGACGCACGACCTGTTCGGGTCCGGTGGTGGTGAAGGACTGGCTGCGTCGCTCGGCCTGCCGTTCCTCGGCGCGGTGCCGCTCGGCCTGGCGGTCCGCCAGGAGGGTGATCGGGGCACGCCAACGGTGATCGGGCGTCCGGACGCTCCCGAGGGGCAGGCCCTCCAGTCGATCGCGGATGTCGTGGAGGCGCGCGTCGGGGCCATTGCCGGGAGCCCGGAAGTCTCCTGAGCGATAGCTCGCGCGTCGACCTCACCGCCGGCTCCGTCCGGCGATCGGTCCTGCGTCTCGCGGGGCCTGCGGTGGGTGCGACTCTCCTGCAGGGCCTGTTCAACGTGGTGGACACCTTCTGGGTGGGTCGGGGCCTCGGTCCGGCCGCCCTGGCGGGTGTCAGCACGGCCGGCTTCACCGTCTGGATGATGCTGTCGATGGCGGAGCTGTCAGCCGTCGGGCTCACGGCAGTGGCCAGCCGCAGGCACGGCGAGCGTAAGCCACGGGAGGCGGCGATCGCCGTCTATCGAGCCTTCTGGCTGGCCGTCGGCCTCTCGGTCCTTCTCGGTCTCGCAGGACTCCTCACGCTGACGCCGTTGTTCTCCCTCATGGCCACGCCGCCGGATGTCACGGTGCAGGGAGCCAGTTACCTGGCCGTCTACCTGGCCGGCGCTCCGATCGTATTCACGTACTTCGTGATGGAGGCCGCGTTCAGGTCCGCTGGTGACACACGCACACCCCTGGTCCTGCTGGCCGTATCCCTGGGCCTCAACACCATCCTCGATCCGCTCCTCATCCTCGGGATCGGCCCCTTCCCGAGGATGGGGATCCAGGGCGCGGCCCTGGCGACGCTGGTGACGCGGGCCGCCGGGTGCTTCGTGGGATATCGGTGGATGGTCCAGCGTGGCCTGGTGACGAGGGCCGTGCCCTCCGTGCGTCCGATTCTCCAGATGGCGTGGATCGGATTCCCGGTGGCCGCGGGCGGAGCCCTGTTCTCGTTCGTGTACATCATCCTGACCCGGTTCACGAGCCAATTCGGCACGGGGGCGCTCGCCGCCCTGGGCGTCGGACACAAGATCGAGTCGCTGAGCTACATGACGTGCATCGGCTTCGGCCTGGCGGCGGCCACCGCGGTCGGTCAAAACCTCGGTGCCGGATCGAAGGAGCGGGCCGTGCTCTCGGGACGGGTCGCGACCGGATACGCCGTCGCGCTGACGGGGGTCGTCGGACTGGCGTTCCTGCTCATCCCGGCCCAGCTGATGAGCATCTTTACGGCCGATCCCGAAGTCATCGCGGCCGGCACGAGCTACCTGCGGATCGTGGCCGTGGCTCAGGTGTTCATGGCCCTCGAGATCGTTCTTCAGATGGGAATGGAAGGGGCCGGATACTCGCTGATTCCCTGGATACCTTCCAGCGTTTTGACGCTGCTCCGGCTGCCACTCGCCCCGCTGCTCATCCGGCCATTGGGCCTGGCGGGCATCTGGTGGACGATCAGCGGTACAACCGTGGCCAGGGGAATTGCGGCCCTGTGGATCTGGCGGCGCGGCCGCTGGGTGGACCGCGTCGTCTAATCGAACCGCAAAGCTGGGAGACAGCATGGCCATCGTGACCCTGATCACCGACTTCGGGACACGGGACGGATACGTGGGCGAAATGAAGGGCGTGCTGCTCGAACGCTGCCCGACGGCCCGACTCATAGACATCACCCATGACATCGATCCCGGAAACGTCTGGGGCGCTGCCTGGGTGTTGGGGCGAGTTTGGGAGCGCTTCCCCGCGGGTACGGTGCACCTCGTGGTCGTCGATCCCGGTGTCGGCGGCGACCGGCGGGCGTTGGTGGTCGAGCACGGCGGCCGCTGGTTCGTCGGGCCGGACAACGGCCTGATTTCGAGGGCCATCCCCGGGGAATCCGCGGGTGCTCGAGTGGTGGACGCCGGATCGTTGGGACTCGCTCCCGCGAGCGTCACCTTCCACGGCAGAGACCTGTTCGCGCCGGCCGCGGCGTGGCTCGCGTGTGGTGGCGCGCCGGAGCAGGTGGGCGGTCCCGTCGACACGTCAGAACTCGTCCGCCTGGACTTCCCCGCGCCAGAAAGGCTCGGCGCCGCTGTGCGGGGACACGTTGCCCACGTGGACCGGTTCGGCAACCTCATCACGGACATTCCCGGCGCGTGGGTGAGCCCCACAGCCCTGGTGGAAGTCGGTGGCGAAGAAGTGTCCGGTCTGCGGACCCACTACGGGGCGGCCGAGAGCGGGGAGCTGCTGGCCCTCATCGGATCCGGTGGGACGCTGGAGATCTCCGTTCGAAACGGAAACGCCTCGGAGAGGCTGTCAGCCGGCCGCGGCGATCGGGTGAGGGTGAGGACGCACCGGGACTGAGCCTCAGTCCGCCTGACGCACCTCGATGCTCCCGAGGGCTGACACGAGTTGGATCTCCAGGTGGTGCGTCGCGGAATCCCAGCCAGGCGACTGCCAACTGCCGTCCACCTTCGTGAACCCCGGAGCGTCGAGCGAGGCGAGGAAGCCCTTCTTGGTGATCCTCACGCCAAGATCCTCGGGAAAGACCAGGGTAAGACTGCCAAGTCCCATTTTGATCGCCGCCGACGCGTCCTTCGACCAATCGCCGGTGAAGTCCAGCGTGATGTCCCCGACGCCGCCGGTGAACTCCATTTCATCAAACCGGGCGTTCCCGAGCTCCGTCGCAGAGAACTCTGCCGCCCCGACAGCGAACTCCAGGTGCTCCATCCGCAGTGAGTTGGGCGTTCCGAACCGAAGGTCAGTTTCGGAAGCGCCGGTCTGGTAGACGAGTCGGGTCAGCGGGACTCCCCCGAGGTCCACTTCGCTGAGGGCCGCTCCCACCCTTATCCGAAGATCCGTGGGGACCGCCTGGCTCAAGCCGAGCTCCAGGAAACCGTTCTCGTCGCCCTCGAACTCGATGTCCATGTCGCCGTCGTCGCCCAGGCCCTCGAAGCTCAGGTCCAGGCGGGCGGCATTCCCGTCCACCGACCAGTTGCGCTCCGGCCGCATGCGCGCCGCGTCGTACTTGAGGTGAGTGTCGTACAGCAGCCCGTCGTTGGCGGGTGCGACCCGGAGTTCTCCCGCGACGTACTCCACGTCCACGGTCACCGACTCGATGTCGCCGGCCTGCCGCCGGGCCCGGACCTCAGTCCAGTCCGCTTCCTGCGCCGCGAGCGGCGTGGCCGTCGCAAGCATCAAAGCAACTACGAGACTCGGCCTAAGCACTGGCTTCACCCTCGGACTCGGACTCGAATGAATCGGGCGTCGAGAACAGGTCGTCGAAGTCGGCCTGCGATGCGCGACCCTTCCGGCCTCCTCCACGCGTGATGATGATGGCGCCAAACCCGGTCGTCACCGCCGCCCAGGTCAGGACGGTGGCCGCGAAGAACATCAGACCCCGCACGAATCCCAGCATCCCGCCGAGCAGGTAGAGCACCGACGCGATCGCGAACGGCGCGAGCAGGAAGAAGAGCCCGATGAACACGTAATGATAGGAGCTGCCTCGCCTGAGGTTGAACCGGTCCATCCAGTCGAAACGCTGTTCCTGGACGCCCTCCCCGACCGCGTGCGCCACCGCCAGGTAGCCGGCCGGGATCGCCAGGGCCACGGCGAGGGCGTACACCGGGATGACCAGCCATGTGACGATCCCCACGACGAGCAGGAGCAGAATGGGCAGGACCAGGAGCTGGCCCGCCAGCCCGACGCCGAACGATCGCACGGTGTCCATTCGAACCACCGCTGCCGCCACCTCCAGGCGCGAGCGGAAGAAGTACACCACGACGAATCCGAGGACCGCGAGGGCCAGGAGCCACACGACCGAGGCCATGACTCCGCCGATCGCGTGTCCGATGTTGTGGCCGATCGAGCCGAAGAATCCTCGCTGATTCGAGCGCACGTTGACCCGGACGGGACGGTCGATCTCGTCCGCCAGGTCGACCTCGAAGTCGGAGACCAGGTCGCCGAGCTCGCCGGCCAGCAGCGACACCATCTCTCCCGAGACCCGCCCGCCGGCGTCGATCACATCGCCGCCTACCTGCAGGATATCGCCGGTTACATTTGCTGACCGGGAAAGAGTGAGCGTCCCATCGAGCACCAGTACGTCACCGTCCACGGTGCCTTCAAGGTCCAGCTCCCCGGATAGGAGCGCGAGGCTGCCCTCCACCAGTTGGTTGGCGCCCACGGTGTAGTCATCGTGTACGACCAGCGCGAGATTTTCTTCCAGGCCGGCCACCTGGCCGCCAAGGACCTGCAGCTGACGGCTCAGGAGTTCCACGCCGCGCGTCAGTTCCCCGAGGGAGGTGATTCTCCCCGGCGCGATGGCCACCTGCCCGCCGCCGGAGAGATCGATGGTCGCCGATTGGGGGATGACCGCCGCCGCTGCCGTTCGGTTCGAGTCTTCCGCCAGCCGGTCGAACAAGGACTCAAGGGCGGTTCCCGAGGCCACTTCCGCATCGCCGCTGACATCCGGCATCCAACCGGCCAGGCGATCGGCCAGGCCCGGGCCCTCGAACAGGGCCGGGCTGGTCAGTAACGACCGCCACGAACTGTCGAGAGTCCCACCGGGCTCGTAGCTGCCCTGGACCTCTCCGTCGATGAGGACCTCCCCCTCACGCAGCGAAATGACCCGTGCCTCGCCATCCGCGAGCGCCAATTCCAGGCTCGCCGCCCCGGCCGCGAGCGAAACCGTGCTGCCGGTCACGCCCTGCTCCTGGGCCATCAACCCGGCCCCGGCCGGCCACAGGAAAGCCACCGCCACCGCCGTCATCCACCCGTGTCGCATCGTTCTCGAACTCCTGGTCCGTGCGTTGC
>CAYWLF010000171.1:0-5797 GCA_964458875.1 uncultured Gemmatimonadota bacterium | reverse complement strand
GGGGGTCGCTCCCCGGTAGAACCCCCACCACGTTCGGCGGAGTCGATGTCTCTACGTCGCGCGGCGTCCGAATCGTCAGTTCCGAACCCTCGAGGGGAGCGACTCCGCCACCCGCCTCGTGGGCGGCCATCAACTGATCCAGACTCGTTCCCGAGCCGGCGACGATCCGCTGGCCCGCGGCCCAGGACACGCCCAGCGTGGGGACGGCTTGGGGCGGCAGCCCGCCTGCCGCGATCTGGCCGGCTACCATCGGGATCACCTCTGGTGGCAGTTCAGGGTCGAGCACCAGCAACAGGCCTGCGGCTCCCGCCTCTCCCGCGGCCCGCGCCGCGAGCAGGACTTCCATCCCCATCGACGGTGGCGTAGTGACCACCACGATGCGCCCGCTGGTTTCCGGTAGCGAGTCACCGAGGAGCACCTCGATCGGGCCGAGGAACTCGATGCCCGCCGACACGACATCGGCGTCCGATGGAATTACGAAGAAGTCGACCGCGTGCTCCAGGGCCTCTGTGCTTCGGGATGAGTTGATCTCCACGACCACATCGGCGGACCTCAGTGAAGTCTGCTCGAAGCTCCACCGCTGTATGAACGAACCATCGTCGCCAGCCGGCCGGAGACCAGCGGCCCGAAAAGCCTCCTCCAGGTAGAGCGCGGCTTTCTCCAGACCGGGGCTCGGAGTGTCCCTGCCTGCCAATTCGTCGCTCGCCAGAAACGAGATATGGGCCATCATCTCGTCCGCGGTGATCGTCTCGGCGCCCAGGGCAGGACTGATCCGAGCTTCCACTGGAGACAGTTCGACCTCGGGCTCGGGTTGACCGGCGGAAGAGCAAGCCGCCAGCCCAACGGCCGCGAGAAGCAAGGGCAAGCGCGTTTCACGAACAGGCATATCGAGTCCTTTCAGCGGTGGTTTCGGTGGTGCAGAAGGTGCCTCGTGCTTTCCCGGGGCGCAATCGGCAGTGCGAGGGCCTCTTGCCCGACTTCCGCGTATCGCCATAATGACGGAATGACTGAGCAGAGCGTATTCGGATCTCTCATGGTAGTGGAGCTGGCCGAAGTGGGTGCTGTGCTGATCGAGGATCAGGGAGACCCGGACTGAGCATCATGGAGAGAGGTTCGTACGTCTTCGCTCCCCCTCCGCAACCGGCGCTCCCGGTTCTGGGACTGGAGGGGGTATTCCCGGTCCGGCGAGTCTACTGCGTAGGACGGAACTACGCTTCCCACGCGCGAGAGATGGGAGGCGACCCGGATCTAGAAATGCCGTTCTTCTTTTCGAAGCCGGCCGATGCGGTCGTGCCCGGTGGAGGGGACATGCCCTTCCCCGCCTCGACCCGAGAACTGCACCACGAGGTCGAGCTGGTCGTGGCCCTTGGGGGCGGGGGAACGGGTCTCGGCGTCGATGAGTGCCGGGATCTCATATACGGGTACGCCGTGGGCGTAGACCTCACGCGCCGGGACCTCCAGCGGGAAGCGAAAGCCAGCTCTCGGCCCTGGGACATGGCCAAGGGATTCGACCGATCCGCTCCCTGCTCACTGGTCGCCCGGGTGGCTGACGCGGGCCACCCGAGGTCGGGAACGATCGGTCTGAGCGTGAACGGCGAACCGCGGCAAAATGCTGACCTGGCGGATCTCATATGGTCCCCGGAAGAAACCCTCTCACACCTGTCACGTCTGGTCGAGCTGGTCCCCGGCGACCTCGTTTTCACTGGTACCCCCGCAGGTGTGGGGGCTCTGGCGCCTGGGGACACCTACCTGGCCTGGATCGAAGGCGTCGGCGAGCTGAGGGGGAGGGTGCTGCCCCGCTGACGACCCGGGGTCGAGACTGGCGCATCATAGAAAGCGCCATTCGTCCTCGGGATCCGGTCTGTGGCAGGAATCGAGTTGTCCCCACACGTCATGTCGGCGGTCCGCGACGGCGGAATACACGCTGTCGCGCAGGGCTCGCGGAACGAGTCGCAGCAATGAGACGACTCGCCACGGAAGGGGCAACTCGGCAGCGATCTGGAGTACCGCACCGCTCTTCGTGTGAAGCCTGCCGTGGTGTATCAAGACGATCGTGGATCCGCTCCGGGCCGCCTCGAGGTCTTCCGTCCCGGCCAGGCATCCGCTCAGAAGCTCGCTGGCGGCTGCAGAGTCGAGCGATGCGAACCGAAATCGGGCTCTCCGGTCTCTCTGCAGCAGGAACCGAATTGCTCCGACGCACTGGGGACACCAACCGTCAAACAGGACGACCGGGGCATCGGTCTTGTTGACGCGCGACCCCTGAGGCATACCTTCGGCTCCTGTGTCGATCCCATTCATCGTGAACCATACCACAGGAGATGCAGGTGAGCGGCAGGAAGCTGCCTCCCACGGCGTACGCCATTGAAGAGGGACAGGAATACGTCCCCCTGACGGCTGGCCAGACGCTGACGGAGTTCACGGTCAAGGCAGTGGTCGCGGGCATCATCCTCGGAATGATCTTCGGCGCGGCCAACACCTACCTTGGCCTGAAGGCCGGGCTCACGATCAGTACTTCGATACCCGTGGCCGTGCTCACTGTGGTCGCGTTCCGGGTGTTCCAGGCGTTCGGCCTCAGTCACAGCATCCTCGAAACGAACATGTCGCAGACGGTCGGATCGGCGAGCTCGTCGGTGGCCTCTGGCGTCCTGTTCACGATTCCAGCCCTGTTCATCTGGGGCATGAATCCAGAGTGGCTCCAGGTCTCTCTGCTCGCCATGTGCGGGGGATTGATCGGCGTCCTGTCCATGATTCCGCTCCGTCAGTTCTTGATCAAGCGAGAACATGGGAGTCTTCCGTATCCGGAGGGCATGGCCTGCGCCGAGGTGCTGGTAGCCGCGGAGGAAGGAGGCGCGCAGGCAGCTGGAGTGTTCTGGGGGATCGGAGTGGGGATGGCATTCAAGCTCCTCACCGATGGTCTCAAGCTCGTCCCCGGTGTCTTCGAGGTAGGTCTCCCCGCTCGCGCGGCTGTAACGATCAGTGTCTCTCCTCCACTCATCGGTGTGGGCTACATTCTCGGCATCCGGATCGCCACCGTCATGGTGGCTGGTGGGGTACTGTCGGCGCTGTTCATCATTCCGGCGATCTACTTGTGGGGCTCGGGTCTTACGGAGCCCCTCTACCCCGAGACCGTCAAGCTGATCCGGGATATGAGCACGGACGAAATCTGGAACCGGTACGTCCGGTACATCGGTGCGGGGGCCGTCGCCACCGGTGGGCTGATCACCCTGGTTCGCTCGATCCCCACGATGATCGAGTCGTTCCGGCTCGGCGTGCAGCAGATTTCCCGACGGGCATCGGACGCCATCCAGGCGGTGGACAGGACGGAGCGCGATCTCTCTCCACGCACCGTTCTCATTATCATCTTGATGGTCCTCGCCGTCATGACCTTCGTTCCCGGCATCCTGGGATACCTTGATTCAGTCCCTGTGCGGGCGCTGGCAAGTCTACTGATCGCTGTGTTCGCCTTCTTCTTCGTCACGGTGAGTTCCCGGATCGTCGGACTCGTAGGGGTCACTTCGAATCCGACCTCGGGAATGACCATCGCTACGCTTCTAGGCACGAGTCTCGTATTCCTGGCGTTCGGCTGGACCGACATGGCCGGCAAGGCCACCGCTCTCATGGTGGGGACGGCTGTCGCCATCGCCGCGTCCATCGCGGGCGATACATCCCAGGACCTCAAGACCGGATTCATACTTGGTGCTACTCCCCGCTATCAGCAGATTGGTGAGCTCATCGGGGTGATCACCTCAGCCGGCGTCGTGGTGCTCGTCGTGATGCTCCTGCAGTACAACGTGCCGGGCGGCCTGGGTGGGCCCGAGCTTCCGGCGCCTCAGGCCACCCTCATGGCGCTCGTGATCGACGGTGTACTCGACCAGAACCTGCCGTGGATGCTGATCGTGGCGGGCGTCACGGTCGGCCTCATCGCATCTGCCTTCAAGATGCCGGTGCTGGCGTTCGCGGTCGGAGTCTATCTCCCGCTGGAAACCATGGCTGCGGTTTTCGCTGGAGGTGTCCTGCGGTACATGCTGACCCGCAAACAGGCGCCCGCGGAGGCGGAAAGACGACGCGAACAGGGCGTGCTGTTCGGTTCGGGCCTCGTCGGTGGCGGCGGACTGACGGGGGTCGTGCTGGCCCTGTGGGTGGGCCTCCGCGGTGGGCAGCGAATCGAAGGGTTCGCCCCTCAGCTCCCGCACATCATGGAGGAGGTCCTGGCCCTCGCGACGATCGCCGCCCTTCTCGGGATCATGGCGTGGTTCATCCTGCGAGATGGACCGACGGACCGAGAGACGGTCTGAAGGAGCAACGGGGATCGGCGCCCAGCCCTCCCGAGAAGGCTGGCCGCCGGTTGTCAGACGTCCCGCTAGAGGAAACTGATCAATATTACGACCAACAGGACGGCGATCAGGATCATATAGGTCTTTTTCCGGTTCTTCTCGGCCATCGTGTACTCCTTGGCGGGGTGACGTAAAACGGTCGTTACCGCAATGCAGTGTTTGAAGATGACATCCTCGAAGGCGTCCGTCCAGAAGTGGTGCCGCTAGTTCCCGATCACCTGCAGACTGAGATGCCTGCGCCGGGGGCGGTTGTCGAAATCACAGAGCACGATTTGCTGCCAGGTCCCCAGATCCAGCCGACCGTTGAGAACGGGTACAGTGAGGGATGGGCCGAGCATCGCCGCCCGCACGTGGGAGTGCCCGTTGCCGTCGCCCCAACGCCGGTTGTGCTCGTATTCCTCGTGCCGCGGAGCGACGAGATCCAGCGCCCGCTTGAGGTCTGAGACCGCTCCGGACTCGAATTCGATCGTCGTGACCCCTGCCGTCGAGCCCGGAGTGAAAAGCACCAGGATCCCGTCGCTGACCTCGGACGCGTGTACGAAGGCGGCAGCCTCCTGGGTGACGTCCAGGATGTCCGTATCGTCCGTGGTGACGAACTCGAGAGTCGCGGCGGCGACGGTCATGCGTCGTCGGGGATTAGAAGAGTTGGCGGTACAGGGCGCGGAACCACCAGAAATCTCCGAACGCAAACGCGAGGATCAGCCAGACCACGATGCCCCAGACCCAAACTCCGGCAACTTCACCCTTCTTCAGCATCCAGCCTCCCTCTCGATCACGGTTATCGACTCGATTGTTCAAGATAGCGGATCTGAACCTCCAACCGTAGGCCGTCGGGCGGACCCGGTGGGCCCTTTCCCTGTCAGCTCAGTCGAGTTCCGCCAGGACAGCCGTGAGCACCTCGTAGAACTCACCAACGGAAGGTACCTTCACCCTCTCGTCCGGCGAATGCGGGAAGTCGATCTGCGGACCGAACGAAATCATGTCCATGCCCGGGTACTTCTCCCCCACTATGCCACACTCAAGTCCCGCGTGGACGGCCCCGATCTCAGCTTCTCCGGCAACCCGCTCATGCACGTCCTTCACCACCTTGAGAAGGGCGGAGCTGACGTCCGGCTGCCAGGCCGGGTAGCCGTCCTTTTCCTGGAGATCGGCCCCGGACAACTCCGCGAAGGACCGGATCCTCTGCCTCAGCGCTTCAAGCGCGGACATCACCGAGCTTCGACTGCTCATGAGCACGAAGGCGCGCCCTCCCTCTTCGCGGACGACGGCCAGGTTCGTGCTGGTCTCCACCAGCCCTTCGATGTCGTTGCTCATCGCCATCACCCCGTGCGGCAGTGCCGTCACGAGTGACAGAAGCCTGCGGCTGGCGGCCTCGGTCAGCGCGTCGATGGGAACCGCGACATCCTCGACTTCGAACGTCATGCCCGGGTCGGCGGCCGCAAGCTCCGTTGCGGCGGCTTCGA
>CAYWLF010000170.1:0-5808 GCA_964458875.1 uncultured Gemmatimonadota bacterium | reverse complement strand
GCTGCTCGCTCGAGCTGGGTGGCAAGAACCCGATGATCGTGCGTGCCGATGCGAAGCTGCACCGGGCAGCCGCCGGCGCCGTGCGCGGGAGCTTCGCCAACGCGGGTCAGCTTTGCATAGCGAGTGAGCGTCTGTACGTACACCGGGCCGTCTTCAAGCGGTTCCTCGCCTCTCTCGTGGACCAGGCGCGCGCCCTGCGGCTGGGCGCCGCACTGGACTACGACTCCGACATGGGCTCACTCACCTACGAGCATCAGCTGCGAAGGGTAGAGGAGCACGTAGGGGACGCGGTGGCAAAGGGCGCGGTCGTGCGGGCGGGGGGGCGGACCCGGCCAGACATAGGCCCGCTCTTCTACGAGCCCACAGTGCTCACAGGGGTCACCCCTGACATGCGCATTCACTCGGAGGAAACGTTTGGCCCCGTGGTGTCGGTCTACCCATTCTCGGATGACGACGAGGCCGTCGCCTTGGCCAACGATTCGTGCTACGGTCTGAACGCGAGCATTTGGTCGACCGACATCACTACCTCACTTCAGATGGCGCGCCGCATCAAGGCCGGCACCGTGAACGTCAACGAGTCCTACTCGGCCTCGTGGGGATCGGTGGACGCGCCGATGGGCGGTCGGAAGGACTCCGGTCTGGGGAGGCGGCACGGGGCGGAGGGCTTGCTCAAGTTCACCGAGTCGCAGACAGTAGCTGTGCAGCGGGGCCTTCCACTCGACCTTGCCGCCTCTTGGCTGGGCAGAAGGAGGACCCGAAACGCGGTTGTTGCCGTGCTCAGGCGGTTCCGGCCGCGAGGCAGTCGGCCCTGACGCACGCAGAGCCAAGGCGCGGCCCGCGCACCGCCTGAAAGGAGCGCACGATTGCCACCCACTTCTTCACCGGCTACCCGGGCTTTCTCGGAGCCCGGCTTCTGCCCCGGGTTCTGGAACGCGATCCGGAGGCCCGGGCCATGTGCCTGGTCCAGGAGAAGTTCATGAGCATGGCGCGGGACCGGCTCGAGCAGCTCAGCCTCGCCGATCCCGAGTTGGCCGAGAGGGTGGAACTCGTGGAGGGAGACGTCACGGAGTCCGGCCTGGGTCTGAATCCGGACGCAGAGAGCCGCGCGCGAGAAGCCGCTGGCATTTGGCACCTGGCGGCCGCCTACGACCTGTCCGTGGCACGTGAGGTCGGCATGCGAGTCAACGTCGAGGGCACGCGCCGCGTGCTCGAACTGGCGGCGCGCTGCTCCGACCTCGACCGATTCCACTACGTCAGCACGTGCTACATAAGCGGGCGATACGCGGGCGTTTTCTCCGAAGAAGACCTTGAGAAAGGCCAGGAGTTCAACAACTTCTACGAGGAGACGAAATTCCTGGCCGAGGTGGAGGTCCGGAGCGCGACCCGCGGAGGGCTTCCGACGACGGTGTACCGGCCGGCGATCGTCGTCGGGGACAGCCGGACGGGTGAGACACAGAAGTACGACGGACCGTACTACATCATCCGGTGGATCCTTCGTCAGCCAGGAACCGCGCTCGTCCCTGTCGCAGGTGATCCCGATGCCGCCAGGGTCAACCTGGTTCCCAGCGACTTCGTCATCGATGCGATGGCTCACCTTTCGCTGCTCCCCCACGCTTCCGGTCGCACCTATCAGCTCGCCGATTCCGATCCTCTCACCGTCACCCGGTTCCTAGAGGTCATCGGGCGCGCAACCGGGAAGAAAGTGCGGACGGTGCCGGTGCCCGGCCGGAGCCTGAAGTGGGCCATCAATCGGATTCCCGGAGTGTACCGGCTGACGGGAGTTCCATCGGCCGCGGTGGACTACTTCGCCCACCCAACGCACTACGCCACGCAGCATGCTACAACCGACCTGGCGGGGAGCGGGGTGACGGTGCCGGCTTTTGCCACATACGCGGATCGGCTCGTGCGCTACATGCGCACGCATCCAGAGGTCGCGAGGAAAGGTATGACGTGAGGGTGGTTCCGGCCGGGGCAGTGTCGCGAGACCGCCCTACTCCGGCGGGACCTCGTCCTCGGGCACGGCGGCCGGGAAGCGACGCATGCGCGCCAGCCCGATTCCTCCGATGATCATCGCGGTGCCCGCGACCTGCACGACCGTCGGGACCTCACCGAGCGTCAGCCAGGCCACCAGCAGTGCCACGACGGGAACCGTGTTGGAATACACCGCCGTCCGGCTGCTTCCCAGGTGCCGGATTCCGTAGTACCACAGCATGTAGGCCAGGGCGATCGACAGGGCTCCGCTGAACACGAGGCCGCCCCAGGCGCCGAGGCTGATCGACCCCCAGTCCTGGGCCGCGAGCGCCGGCGTCGAAACCGCGACGAGCCCGACCGTGCCGATCCACATCGTGAACGCGGTGACGGGCAGCGTCCCGTACTTCTGGACGTAGGGACTCGACAGGACCGTGTAGACGGACCAGGCGAGCGCGGACCCCAGCATGATCAGGTCGCCCCGTATGGTGTCCGATCCGAGGCTGATCCCCCGGCTGCTCCCCCACAGGATGACGACGATGCCGCTGATCGACAGGGCGACGCCGGCCCACCCGGCCCGACTGATCGTTTCGTGCTTCAGACCGACGGACAGCACGGTCACGATCAAGGGCACGGTCGACAGCATGAGCGCCGCGTTGCCCGCCCGAGTCCCGTCGATCCCGTAGATGAACAGCCCCTGGTAGACCACATTTCCCAGGAGCCCCAGTCCGACCAGGCGAAGGACGTCACCTTTCTCGAAGCGCACGCGCTTCCCGAAGGCCGCCATGTACAGGGCGAGGAGCGCAGAGGCGAGCACGAACCGTGTAGAGTTGAAGGCCAGCGGGCTGAACTCGGAGAGCGCCGCCTTGACCACGGAGAAGTTGGAGCCCCAGATGAGGACGAGCAGAACGATGGCGAGATCGGGAGGAAATCGCCGGCCCTCGCTGTGGCTCGCGCTCATGGGTTGGTCGTCGCTCACGGATACGGGACTTTCATCGATCGGTGGCGCGCCGCGCGCCGCCGGCACACGGTAGTAGCCGAACGATCCGACGGGGGCAAGAGGGAAAGAGGAGAGTTCACATGAGGATCGCACTGATTCAGCAGCACGCGGGCGAGGACAGGGCCGAGAACCTGGCTCGCGCGCTCCGAAACATGGGGCTCGCCGCCGAGCGGGACGCGCAGATGGTCGTGTTTCCGGAGGTCGCCCTGACCCGGTTCTTCCCTCAGTTGCGCGGATTCTCAGAGGCGGCGAACTGGGCCGAGCCCATACCCGGCCCAACCGCGGACCGGATTGCGGCCCGGGCGCGCGAGCTTTCCCTGGTCACCGTGTTCAACATGTACGAACGGGACGAGCACGGCCTGACTTTCGACAGCTCACCCGTGTTCGATTCTGACGGAACGCTGCTCGGCGTCACGCGCATGGTGCACATCACCGACTACGAGTGGTTCCACGAGCAGGAGTATTACGATCCCGGCGATCGGGGAGCGCCGGTCTACCAGACGTCCGTCGGCCGGGTGGGGGTGGCGATCTGTTATGACAGGCATTACCCGGAGTACATGCGGGCCCTCGGCGTGGCCGGGGCCGAGATCGTGTGCATCCCTCAGGCCGGTGGGATCGGGGAGTGGCCGGAAGGGATGTACGAGGCGGAGGTCCGTACGGCTTCGTTCCAGAACGGATACTTCACGGCCCTGTGCAACCGGGTGGGAGCGGAGGAGAAGGTGACGTTCGCGGGGGAGTCGTTCGTGTCAGACCCGGAGGGAGTCGTGCTGGCGCGCGGCGCCACACTGGAGGACGACCTCGTCATCTCGGACCTGGATCTTGCGGCGTGCGATAGATCAACGGCGCGAAGGCTTTTCTGGAAGGACCGACGGCCCGAACTTTACGCGGACTGGCTGGCGGGTTAGGTGAGTACATCGCCACGAAGACCACTACTCTAGAGCACGGATCATGATTCATATGCGATCGAGCGTCCTCACGTTGGTGTTTGTAGCTCCCGTCTTCCTCGGCCTGGCCTGCGCCGGCCCTGACGGTGACGAGATTCCCGATGGCGAGGCGGCGGCGACGGCCGAGAGCCCACTTCCGGACCCCAGCGGGTGGGGTACGCACATACTGGCGGTGGCCGTCGCGCCCGACGGCGCCGTATGGGTAGGGACCTACGGAGATGGCATCTACGTCAGCCGCGACGGGACCGGCACCGATTGGGAGCACATCGCCTCGTCGGACGACTCGACCTCGATCTCGTGGGACTTCGTCAACTCGTTCGCCTTCACGCGGGGCGAGGTGTGGTACGGGACGATCGGCAACGGGTGGGGCCTGTCGCGTGACGGAGGAGCCACGTGGGACAATTGGACCTTCCGGAAGCTCGGGCCGCGTTGGCAGTACGTCGTACCCGACGGTATCCGTACGGCCGGTGACACGGTGTACATCGCGACGGCGGACGGTCTTCGGATCACCGGCGACGACGGCCTGACGTATCGCGACGTCGTCGACGAGCCAGGCTTCCCGAACAAGTACCTGCTCTCGCTGGCGGTGCGAACCGCGCCTGGTGCGGTCCCGGCGGTGGCGGTGACGCACTTGCGCGGCCTGTCGGAGAGCGGGGACGGTGGGCGGCACTGGGTCAACGGCACCCGGGTGTCCGGCGAGTCCGCCAGGAGGCTCGGGTGGATCCCGCCGAGCCAGGAAGCCTGCGAGACCAGCGACCTCACGCGTAGCCTGTGCGACTGGATGTACAAGTTCCGCTCCTATCCCGATCCGGGCGGCGAGGCCGTTGGTCCGTCCGAGCGTTCCCACTTCTGGTTCACCCGGCCGGTCCGGGTGGCGGACAACGCTTTCCTGGACCAGACGTACACGTACGGCTCGACCATGGGTGGAAACTTCCAGCAGCACCAGGGCGTCGAGTTCAACGTACCGGAGGGTACGGAGATCCGGGCGGCGGGCGACGGAATCGTCGCTTTCGCAGGCGAGGCCGAAGCCGGGGCCCTCACGGTCGTGATTCGACACCACGAGCAGTTGGACGGCCAGTACGTGTGGACGGCCTACTACCACAACGTGGAGCTGCTTGTCGCGGAAGGCGACTCGGTCCGAAGCGGCGATCAGGTCGCGCGGGCCGGCAATACGGGCCGGGCCACCAACGATCACCTGCACCTCGAGGTCCACGTGACGCCCGAGGACGACGTGCTTGCGGTGGTCGATCCCGACGTGCGCTACCCGCCCCATTCGAGGAATCCGCAGCTGTGGCTGAAGCCCCTTCCGGGTACCGGCGCCATTGCAGGGCGCGTGTTCGACTCGGCCGGAGATCCCATGCCTGGTGCCCGGGTCTACGGCGTGATGAAGCCGCGCCCGATCGAGACCCCGTTCTCCTTCGCCGAAACCTACGAGGACCGGGCCAACCCGGATCCGATGTTCGGCGAGAACTTCGCGATCGGGGATGTGCCGATCGGCGAGTACGTGCTGGGCGTGGAAGTCGAAGGGATGAAAGTGTTTCGGAAGCTGCTGGTGGAGGAGGAGAGGGTGACGGAGGTGGAGTTCAGGCCGTAGGGCGGGGGGCCCACGAAGGTGTTGCGGTCGCGCAACTATTGACGGCGGACCGTGCCCGACCTTCTTGTGCAGTGTCCGCACCACTCAGCATCTACGCATACGGAGGTTCGTATGAGCCGAAGACTTGTTCCGCTGTGTCTCCTGGCCGTCTTCACCCTGGCATGCAATGAGGCGACGACGAGCCCCCAGCCGGGGGACTCATCTGTCGCGGAATCGCAGGGGCTGTTCAAGAAGGTGGGGGCGGCGACGCCGGCGCGGCAGAGGGCCAGCGTCCACCTCCAGCAGCTGAACCGCCGGCTCGC
>CAYWLF010000169.1:0-5818 GCA_964458875.1 uncultured Gemmatimonadota bacterium | reverse complement strand
TGTGATCCCACTTCGAGGCGGAGTAGTCGTCGAACGACTTGTCCTGCGCGGCCGATGGGAACGTGGCCGGGTCCTCGTCACCGCCGTAGTCGTGCGTATCCTTCCTGAGCTCTTCCCAGGAGGTATCCGTCTTGAGGATGTAGTTCTTCTTTCCGTCAAACGCGCCCGCGGCTTTGCGGTGGAGGTGAAGATCGCCGGCCACGGTCACCATCTCGTTGAAGTACAGTCCCGAGCCGCCGTCTACGTACAGCTCTCCGTTCGTGTGGACGCGCCCCCCGAAGTTCATGATCGGTCCCGGCAGGACCTCGAGATCCTCATCGTAGAACAGGCCGAACTGAAAGATCGGCATGGTTTGGACGCGCGCCGTGAGCGTTATCGCGGCCCGCGAATCAGCCGGTCCTTCGACGGCGGAGGCGACCAGCAGGTCCCGGTCCAGGCTCACCAGGCCGGCCCAGACGCCCTGCGTCACGGACCGCGTCGTGACCGTCTCGCTCAGGGTCGCTTCGTACTCGGTGAACGTGAACCCCTGGATGGTCGGCGGGGTCGGGTCTATTTCACCGACCGATTCGATCGTGATGAGGCCCTCGTCCATCTTCTGTCGCACGGCCGCCAGGAGGTTCTCGGCCCCGGACTCGGCCGCGTAGTAGGCCCTGGTATTCACGGTCGCGTTGGCGCCGATTCGTTGATCCACCCGGCTGTTAGCGTGCGCCACCACCACGAGACCGGTGAGGGCCCCGAGAACGAGCAGGACCGCGACCAGCGCGTAGCCGGACTCATCGCGAATCGTCTTGAAGAGCGCCATCGTTCCGATCCTCATTCCAGGTTCCGCGAGTAGAGCGGATTCCGCGGCGTCGCGCGGACTGAGTACTCGCGTTCGTATATGCCGCCGCCAGCCAGATTCCGGTCCGTGCGCCAGGCTCTTGCAGTCAGGAAGGCGCGCACGGTGAAGACGTCGTCGTAGTCGTTGGTCGCGTCCGCGTCCGTGCTGGAGGCCTCCTCCGCCACGCCGCCGTCCCCGAATACGAGCTGGGTCTGGAAGTCGACGATGCCCTCGGCGATGGGCGGGCCGATCCACTGCCCACTCTCGAATCGGGTAGCGCGCACGAGCACGGGAGTCGGACCGTCGGTGTTGACGAAGTACACCGCGACGTTGACCCGGTGGGCAGCCGCCCCGGCCTGGTTGGCCGCTAGCGGCCAGCCGTGCTTTCCACCGTTTGGCGCGGATACCCCCAGGGCGACATGGCCGATGTCGTCGGCCGGGTCCGGCGGAGGGCAGCTTACGCCCGTCTCGTTGCGGGTGACGGAATTCACGATCGCGAGGCCGCGAGCCGGGCCCGTCGCGAGGTGCAGGACTGTACCCGGCCGGATGTCCAGCACCGAATCCGCGCACGTGATGTTGAGCAGGATCTCACTCGTGGGGTCGCCCGTGGGAGTCAGCACCTGGTGTACCGGCGTGGCGGCGTCCGACCGCACGATGTAAAGCGAGTCCGGTGCGCCTGCCGAGCCGTCCGCGGTGGCCACGACCGCGAATGTGGCCGTGGGGTCGAGCCCCTCTCCGGCCTCCAGTAGTTCGCGGGTCAGCATGTCCACGGCGTAGCGCGCGTTCTGGTGCACTTCGGTACGGATCGAGTTCGCCCGCTCGTTCTTCATGAACGAGTCGAACATCGACAGCGCCGCCCCCACCACGAGCGAGGCGATGGTGATCGCCATCATCATCTCCACGAGCGTGAAGCCGTTGCGGGTCTGCCCGCTCGAAGCCAGTTCGCGGTTCATCATGAGCCCGAGTAAACGAGGGTGACCAGCTTGACGTGACGCTTTCCCAGCCGGCCGGCCGAGTACTCCACGTCCACTGTGATCTCGGCCGTTTCCAGCCCGACCGTGCTATGGACGACGTCTACCTTCCGCCGATATGGTCCCGTGCCCTCTATGCCGTTCTCGTCCACGGCGATGGCCGCCTCCGGTTCTATATCGTCCACGGGAAGCGCCTTGAGCTCCTCCATCTTCTGGACCGCGAGTGCCGTCGCCCGCGCCTGCTCGTTGGAATGAACGCCGGCGATCGTCAGGGTGGTGAGCCCGGAGAGCACGCCGGCCACCCCGATGGTGAGCACTATCATCGCCATCAACACTTCGATAAGCGTGAAGCCGCGGTCCTGGACTGGACGCGACAGGATGCACTTTCGGTGACGCCCGCTGGTTGCGGGGTGACCGGAAACCTCAGAGTAGCTCAATCCCAACCTCCATCTCTCCACCGCCATACGCGGATTCCACCGGCCCGACTCACGCCGATGGCCCACACCAGCTCGGACTGTTCCGCGTGCTGGACGTAGACGGCTCCCCACAGGGAATTCAGTGTGTCGGGCCAGGCGACCGTGCCCCGGCGCTCGAACACGATCGGGTTCGTCGGCAGGTCGATGGCCCCGGCGAGGGTGCCGCCAACCGGGCTCACGCCCGCGGCCCCGGTTCCGAACTCGATGTCAACCGACATTGAATGGCCGCGCCATCCCATCGCCTGGTCGCCGAATTCGATTCGGGTAGCCGCGATTTCCTGCGCGGTGCCGGTAGGCACATCCCCGGCGGCCCCAAGGTTGGCGTAGGCCGAGTAGAAATCGCCGATACCGGCCGGCTCGAGGTTGAAGTACACGGCCCGATTCATGGCTACGGCCCTGAAGCGTGCCATTCTCATGGATTGCGCCAGGGCCTCGACCTCGTTACGGACCTTGCGAGTCTCTGTAGCGCGGAGGAAGAACGGGGCAGCGCTCAGCCCGAGCACTGTCACCAGCGACATTACGATCAACAACTCCATGAGAGTGAACCCGCCATAACGGCGGTTCCACGCCCGATCCTGCGGCTTGGAGTGGTTTTCCACGTTTCGGATGTCGTTTCTTGTCATTCGTCCACGCGCCGGTTGATCTCCGGACATACCCGTCCTTGAGCGAATACGTGTGCAAGATCCGAACCCACCTAGGTCTCACGGTAAATCGCTGTAGGGAAACGAGTTGACCAGGTGTTACCGGCAAGCGCAGGTGCCCGGAGGGGCTGTCTGTTGCTGAAACCCAGTGCAATCTGCCCGGTGGGCCTACTTCTGGGGGGGAACCCCTGGCTCATCGGCAGATCTTCCGAATCTGAGCCGAAGAACAGAGGCTGGTTTCCCATCGGCGCTGACCGACACGACGAACAGGTTGTCGTACTCGGCATCGTCTATCGGCGGGGGCTCGGGCGCTCCGAGGGCGGCTACGATCTCCGGTACCGTGTTGGAGTGGCCCGATACCAGGATGACCTCGCCCGCGTGGTCGCGGAGAATTCGCTTCGCCAGACCCTCCGAGTCCCGCGCGTCGTGTACCAGGACTTCGAGTCCCAGCTCGCCGGCGATCGGCTCCAGGGTCTGCTGCGCGCGGACATACTGCGAGGCGAACAACACGCTGACGCCCGCGTCGGCCGTCACCCTCTGGAGCTCGCGCGCCCTCTCCCAGCCCTCGTCGCTGAGTACGGCGTCGCTTGCATCAGAGACCTTTTCGGTGTGTCGGACCACCAGGACGGTGGTCGGCTCCTGGGCCTGGGCGCTGGCCTCCGGGGCGCCGGCGAGAGCGACTCCTGCCGTGAGCATGAGCCCCCGGTGCCATGCGAATCGCTTCATGGCGCGGGCGCCGTCTCGTCCTGCATGTGCTCCATGGCCGGGGCATCTCGGTCGTCCATCCCGTGCTGCATCCCGTGACCCGAACCCAGCACTCCCTGGCGCATGCCGATGGACCACAGGCCGGCCACCAGCACGCCCGCCGCCAGCAGGCGCCGCACCCGTATGTCCTTGAACGCGATCTTCCGAAGACCGAAGGTCACGGTCGCCAGGGCGGGTACCGTTCCGAGCCCGAATAACAGCATCGCGGCTGCGCCGGCCGCCGGCTCTCCGAGCGCCACGGGTACGCTGAGCGTCGCGTACACGAGGCCGCACGGAAGGAGGCCGTTCACCAGGCCGAACAGGTAGCGCGCTCCGGCTTCCGGCCTGGAAATGAGCTTGCTGGCCGCTCGCTGCACGCCGGGAATCTTGATCTTCGGTTCGGGCAGAAAGCCCGCGAGCACGGCTGCGAAGTAGACGATGAGCACGGTGGAGACGACGCCGGCGACCCAACCGGGTCCCGGGATGGAGCCGCCGAGAGCCCCGGCCAGCGCACCTAGGACCATGTAGGTGGTGAGCCGGCCGGCGTGCCAGAAGAAGGACTCCCTGGCGGCTCCACCGCAGGCCACGGCAAATGATCCGCACATCCCTATGCAGTGGATGCTGCCGATGAGGCCGGCGACTCCCGCTCCCGCTATCAACTCGATCATTCCAAGACCGCCTCCGTTCGTCTCCTGGCCGGTGGGTCGAAGAGTACTCAGGTACTACTTTACCTGCCGCGCCGTGCTCAGTAGGATACCCCCCTGGCTCGACCGTCTCAACCAGACAAATCTCCGGGGTCTCACATGGAAAGATCCGCTTCTGCGGGTACCGGTGTGCCCGCCGCGATCTACGACGACGATATCGTCAAGAAGTTTGCGATCGCTACGTTAATCTGGGGTGCCGTAGGTATGCTCGTCGGAGTCATCATTGCCCTGCAGCTGGCATGGTGGCCCGCGAACCTGGGCCTTCCATGGACCACCTTCGGTCGGCTGCGTCCCCTGCATACCAACGCGGTGATCTTCGCCTTCGGCGGCAACATCTGCTTCACCGGGATCTACTACTCCATGCAGCGTCTGCTCAAGACGCGCATGTGGAGCGATGCCCTCTCGAAGATCCACTTCTGGGGCTGGCAGTTGATCATCGTTTCGGCGGCCTTGACGTTTCCGCTCGGCCTGTCGCAGTCTCGTGAATACGCCGAACTGATCTGGCCGATCGACATCGCGATTACCCTGATCTGGGTAGTCTTCGCGCTGAATTTCTTCGGCACGATCGCCATTCGTAAGGTCAAGCACATCTACGTCGCGATCTGGTTCTACATGTCGTTCGTGATCACGATCGCGGTGCTTCACATCGTCAACAGCCTGGCGATGCCGGCCACGTTCTTGCGCTCCTATCCGCTGTACTCGGGAATGACGGATGCGCTGGTGCAATGGTGGTACGGGCACAACGCGGTGGGCTTCTTCCTCACGACCCCGTTCCTCGGCCTGATGTACTACTTCCTCCCGAAGGCGGCGGAGAGGCCGATCTACAGCTACCGGCTGTCGATCGTGCATTTCTGGGGTCTGATCTTCCTCTACATCTGGGCCGGCCCGCACCACTTGCTGTATTCCGGCCTTCCGGACTGGGCGCAGACCCTGGGGATGGTCTTCAGCATCGTGTTGCTGGCTCCTTCGTGGGGCGGGATGCTCAACGGTCTTCTGACCCTGCGTGGAGCGTGGCACCGGTTGCGCACCGACCCGGTCCTCAAGTTCATGGTGGTGGGCGTCAGCTTCTACGGCATGAGCACGTTCGAGGGACCGATGATGTCGATCCGGGCGGTGAACGGCCTGGCACACTTCACCAACTGGGTGGTGGGCCACGTGCACTCCGGCGCTCTCGGTTGGAATGGCATGATCTCGTTCGCAGTGCTGTACTGGCTGGTGCCCAGGCTGTGGAACAAGCCGCTGGCAAAGCCCAAGATGGCTTCGCAGCACTTCTGGCTCGCCACTATCGGCATCGTTCTGTATACGGTGTCGATGTGGGCGGCCGGTCTCATGGAAGGCCTGCAATGGCGCGCGATCGGTGACGGCGGGCAGCTGGCCAACCCCATCTTCATCGACATCGTGCACCGTCTGGAGCCGTTCTACTGGCTGCGGCTGCTCGGCGGATCGCTCTACTTCGTAGGCG
>CAYWLF010000168.1:0-5836 GCA_964458875.1 uncultured Gemmatimonadota bacterium | reverse complement strand
TCGCTGGCTGTGCTCTTTCGGCGTGCCTCGACCAATGGAGTCAAGGTAGAGAGGGTGCTCGAGGATGACCTCCCACGTCTCGAGCCGGAGGCGCGAACGGTTGGAGCCGCATTGTACAGTCCCACGACGTCGTCGGTCGATCCGCACAGCGTCATCGGATCACTCGTCGCCGACGCGTCGCACCTGGGTGTGAGGATCGAGACGGGCAGCGCTTTCCTGCGACACGTCGAAGATGAGGTCATCACGACGCGAGGTAGCCTGAAAGCGCGTTACGTAATCAACGCAGCGGGCATGTACGCCGACACGATCGCGCACGAATACGGTTTCGGGAAGGAATACGGGATTCTCCCGTTCCGCGGCCTGTACCTGGAGTACGTGGGAGCAGGACCGACGCCACGTCGACACGTCTACCCGGTCCCCGATCTTGATAATCCGTTCCTCGGCGTGCACTGGACCATCGCGGCGAACGGACGCGTGAAGATCGGACCGACCGCAATACCGGCGCTCTGGCGGGAACACTATCGAGGCACGGCCAATTTGAAATTGCGAGAGATGTTGGAGATAGGAATCCGTGAGTCGGGCCTCTGGATGAGGGACAGTTCGGGATTTCGTCGCCTTGCGTGGACTGAGTTCCGCAAGCAGGGAAGACGGCATCTGCTGGCCCTCGCCCGCCGACTGGTCTCGCCTGCGACTGCACCGGGCGACTGGTCCTGGGGCCCGCCCGGGGTGAGGGCCCAGTTGATCAACACTCGGACACGACGACTGGAAATGGACTTCATCTGCATGGGCGACGATCAGTCCTTCCACATCCTGAACGCGGTATCTCCCGCATTCACCTGCGCCTTCCCGTTCGCCCGTTACGTGGCAGACGAGGTCGAGTCGCTGGTCGCGGCGCGCGGACCCACCAGCCCGGTTTCCATCGCGGCATCGACGAAAGCGGACGCGAACTACCTCTTGAGCGGGTCAGATAGAGAATGACTATGCCATCGATCGAAGTACGCGGGCTCGCGAAGGAGTACCATATCGGAGCGGTGAAATCTGCGCGATATGGAACGTTGCGGGACAGTATCACATCTGCCGTGACGGGACCTTTTCGGCGAGCCAGAAAGCTCCTGAGTGGCCAGGCGACTGGCGCAGCCGAACTTGACGAGCGGATCTGGGCGCTGCGTGACGTAAGCTTCGACATTGAGCCGGGGGAAGTCGTCGGAATCATAGGTCGCAACGGCGCCGGCAAGAGCACCCTTCTCAAGATCCTGTCGAGGATCACAGAACCCACTTTGGGTTGCGCGACGGTTCGCGGTCGCATGGGCACCCTGCTGGAAGTGGGGACGGGCTTCCATCCCGAACTCACCGGTCGGGAAAACGTCTTCCTGAACGGTGCAATCCTCGGCATGCAGAAACCGGAGATCGAGCGCAAGTTCGACGAAATAGTCGAGTTCTCTGAAATCGGGAAGTTCATCGATACTCCGGTCAAGCACTATTCCAGCGGTATGTCACTTCGGCTGGCATTCTCAGTCGCCGCGCATCTTGAGCCCGAGATTCTCCTGATAGACGAAGTCCTCGCCGTCGGGGATGTTTCGTTCCAACGAAAATGCGTAGGCAAGATGGACAACGTCGCGAGAGAGGGAAGAACGATTCTCTTCGTGAGCCACAACATGGCTGCGGTAAACCGACTGTGTGGGCGGGTGCTGTGGATTCACGACGGTCAGCTACACCGCTCGGGCGACCCGGGCACCGTCATACGAGAGTATCTGGCGGAAGGTTCTTCCTTCATCGGTGAGCGCACCTGGGACGCTGGACTATCCGACCCTGGTGTGGAGGCCCTGAAGATCCATGCGATGCGCGTCAGGGATTCAGGCGGGAAGGTCAGCAGCGGCCTGTCGGGAGATGAAGCATTCACGGTAGAGATCGACTACGACGTCACGGAAGCCCTTTCGGGAAGCCGGATCGGGTTCGTCGTCAGCACACCGGACGGAACCGTGGCGTTCGACGCCTTCGACTCGGATAGGGAAGAATTCGCATCGACTCGCTCACCGGGTATGTACACCAACGAATGCAAAGTACCGGGCCAGTTTCTGGCCCCGGGCAGGTACTTGCTCACGGTGGTGGCCGGCATTCCCGGAGTCGGTAGCCTCGCGAGCTACGAAGGCGCACTCACGATAGACATCAACGATACAGGAGTGGTCGGTTCCCACGCACCCGGTGGGCGCCGGGGCGTGTTTCGCCCGAACCTGGCCTGGGACGTTGAATGTCATTCCCCCGCACCCCTCCCGTGAACCTTCGCAGTGCCGCCAGGCACCTGATCGCCAGACCACGGAAGGCGATACGGCGGACGGTGGGTCGCGCCCAGTTCATGCGGTCGGTGCGCGCGTCGGACACGTTTGTCGTCACCTTTCCGAAGTCCGGTACCACCTGGGTGAGCTACCTCCTGGCGCTCGTCAGAGCGGATCGCGCGACGGGGGACCGCTGCGAGCTCAGCCTGAATGACTCCATACTCTGGGTCCCTGGCGTGAACGATGAGTACTTCAGAGGCGGCAGACTTCCCGATGAACCCCACCTTCAGGATCCGAGGGTATTCAGGGTGCATGCGCCGTACGATGCGGGGTTGCCCCGAGTGGTCTACATCGTCCGGGATCCGCGAGATGCCATGGTATCCTACTACTACCACAATCGGCGCCGGAAGGCAGAGTTTGACATATCGATCGATGAGTACGTGGAGCGCAATGCTACGTGGCCATGTGACTGGGGTGAGCATGCCGGAGGGTGGTCCGCCCAGGCTGATCGGGAGAACGTGCTACTGGTGCGCTACGAGGATCTGAAGGCTCGCACATTTGCGTGCTTTCGTACCATCCTCGACTTCTGTCGCCTTGAACTGACTGACGACGAACTGGTCGACTACATCGAGCGAAGCTCGTTCGAGAAGATGCAAAAGGCCGAAGAGCCCGTCGGCGTTCGTTCTGCACGCGAGATTCGGTTCATCCGGAAGGGTGTCGCAGGCGATTGGCGGAGTGAACTCAGCCCGGAGTCGGCTCAGTTGATCGTACGGCGCTACGAAGGTCTGATGGCTTCCCTCGGCTATGAAACCGCCACCGGAGAACCAGCTCGATGAACGGCAGTCGCGACCGACGCCTGGTTACCATAGCTATTCCGGTCTACAAACGGCTGGACTTTCTCCCGAACGCACTCAGGTCAGTGGCAGCGCAGGACTATCCGAACATCGAGCTTCTGGTCTCCGACAACGGCGAGAACGGACCGGAGCTCCGGGAACTCGTGGCCAGGCACTATCCGCACCCGTTCACGCTTCGCCGAAACGACTCGACGGTGTCCATGTCCCGTCACTTCAACCAGTTGGTTGAGAATGCGACGGGGGAGTTCTTCGTACTCCTTTGTGACGACGACGAGATCGAGCCGCGTTTCGTCTCGAACCTGGCGGACGTCCTGGCTGGGGATCCGGGAATTGGGGTTGCCGTTCCGTACGTGGAATTGATGAACGAGTCCGGAGGGGCCGTTACGGAGGAGGAGGCGCAAAATCTGCCCTACTCCCATTTGGATCCGGATCACCTTCCGCCGAGCACACTCTCCTGCCTGGAGTTCGTGCGGCTCTGGGTCGACGGGCACCACCAGTTCGTGTCGTTTGTGACGACCATGGCGAGAACGCGCGAGGTGCTGGAACTGGGAGGATATCCGGACGTGCCCACCGGAGATGACGATGCCGTAGCGCTTCGACTGGCACTCGGCCGCAAAGTGGCCTTCTGCCGCGAGGCCGTGTTCCGCTTGAGGGCCTACGGCGCCAGCGAGGGTCTCGCGATGTCTCCGCTGGAACTGGCCTCGGACATAAAGACCTGGCTCGGATTCCTCCAGTCGGATCCGGCTCTGCAGACCTTCGCCGCCGAGAATCCTGGTGATTGGCCGGAGATACGTCACCTCATGCGTGAGAAGGCCTGGAGAACATACCGGTACCGCTGGAGAACCATTTATCGGACGAGACTTTCATACACCCGGTGGCTACGGGCCGGTTTCGCACTTCCCTTTATCCCGGAGTATTACCGGTGGCTGTCGCGGTATCTTGCCAGCGACGCCCTATCTCGAGCCAAGAACCTGGTCAGAGGGCGAGCATGAACATCCTCGGAATCTCAGCTTTCTTCCACGACTCGGCCGCTGCCCTGGTGAGCGACGGAGAGATCGTCGCCGCTGCCCAGGAAGAGCGCTTCACTCGCCGCAAGCACGACGATAGATATCCCGGGAAGGCAGTCTCTTTCTGTCTCGAACAAGCTGATATCACCCCGGCCGATGTGGATGTCGCGGTGTTTTTCGAGAAGCCGCTGGTCAAGTTCGAGCGTCTATTGGAGACTCACCTATCCGTGGCTCCTCGTGGCTTCGCGCCCCTCCGTCGGGCCCTGCCACTGTGGGCCCGGCAAAAGCTCCAGCTGCCCGAATTGATGCGTGAACACCTCGGAGGCTCGTTTCGAGGTGACCTACGTTTCGTCGGGCACCACGAGTCACATGCTGCCAGCGCCTTCTACCCGTCTCCCTACGAGGAAGCTGCGATTCTGACCCTGGACGCAGTGGGTGAGTGGGCGACCGCCTCTGTCGGCATCGGCACGGGAAATCAAATCGAATTGACGCACGAGATGCGCTTTCCGCACTCCCTGGGGATGCTCTACTCGGCTTTCACGTACTACACCGGATTCAAGGTAAACTCGGGTGAGTACAAGCTGATGGGGCTCGCCCCGTACGGTGAGCCGCGCTACGCGGACCTGATCCTCGAGAAGGTCGTCGATGTTCGAAGAGATGGGTCGGTGTTGCTGGACATGTCCTACTTCGACTATTGCCACGGGCTTCGGATGACCTCCGAGAAGTTCCATCAAACATTCGGGGGGCCGCCGCGGAAGCCCGAGAGCATGATAACCCAGAAGGAAATGGATCTCGCCGCATCGATTCAGGCGGTCACCGAAGAAGCGGTTCTTCGTTCGGCTCGCTTTGCGCACGAACTGACCGGGAAGTCGAGACTGGTGCTGGCGGGTGGGGTCGCCCTCAACTGCGTGGCCAATGGGGAACTGCTCCGCAAGGGTCCTTTCGAGGAAATCTGGGTGCAACCGGCGGCCGGCGACGCGGGTGGAGCTCTGGGGGCCGCGCTTCAGGTGTGGCATGGGGTGCTGGGGAATTCCCGGAAGCCCACTCCCGGCGACTCTCAACACGGGTCGTTTCTCGGCCCGAGGTTCAGTAGCGACGACATCGAGCTGTTTCTCGATTCTCTCGGTGCCAGCTATCACCGCGTGAAAGAGGAGTCAGATCTATTGGATCAAGTCGCGGGCCTGCTCGATGAGTCCAAGGTGGTCGGGTGGTTCCATGGACGAATGGAGTACGGACCACGCGCCCTGGGCGGTCGCAGCATCATCGGTGACCCTCGTTCTCCGGAGATGCAGGCCGTGATGAACCTGAAGATCAAGTTTCGGGAATCGTTTCGGCCTTTCGCCCCCTGTGTCCTCAGGGAGCACGTACACGAGGTCTTCGAGACCCGGTTCGAGGAAGACTCGCCCTACATGCTGTTTGTGGCTCCCGTTCACGAGGATTGGCGAGTGGATCTGAGCGATGAAGATCGGCAGCGAATGCAGGACCCGGATCTGCGGACCCGCGTGTCCGTGGCGCGATCCCGGATTCCAGCGGTCACGCACGTCGACTACTCGGCACGCATACAGACCGTCGATGCTGAACGCCACGGACGGTATTACCGCATGATGCTCCGTTTCTATGAGATGACCGGTTGTCCAGTGGTGGTGAACACGAGCTTCAACATCCGTGGCGAGCCGATCGTATGCACTCCAGAAGACGCGTT
>CAYWLF010000167.1:0-5858 GCA_964458875.1 uncultured Gemmatimonadota bacterium | reverse complement strand
CCCGCCTTTCAGCCTCTGAAACCGATCTCCACAAGGGTTATACAATAACGAAGCGGGGTGGTTTCCGCAGAAACCACCCCGCGATCCCAGCCCCTAACCCGCGGCCCCAGCGGTCGGGACTGGCGTTGTTATGCCGGGAGGACTACCGGACGGACGGATGCATGTCAGTGAACTCTGGCCACGTAAACCTCAGGATCGTCAAAAGAATTGCCTTCAGTCTTGAGCATCCACTGCAGTCGATATGTCTCGCCCATGTAATCGACCGTGCCGTTGAAGTTGCCCTTCCATTCGTAGGAACCGTCAACCAGCTTGTCGGTCTCGCGATAATTCCCTTCCCCGCCCCCAATGGGCGTCGCACGCGTTACGGCATAGCAGTATGGCTCCTCGCCGAGGTCCAGCCCCTCGTAAAAGTAGCCGACATGTTCCCAGAGGTCGAAGACGGTTACCGGGACCTTGTCCATCTTCCAGACCTCATTCGACCTTGCACCTTGCTGCGCGCCAACCTGTTGGGCTTCCGCGTTCGGTCTCTTGTCATCGCCGACACACCAGCTCGGAGCTTCCCCGGGCTCGAGTCCCATCCACAGAATCCACGGCTCGGCCGGCGTCTCCCAGAACAGGTCGATGATGTAGAACTCCCAGTAGTCAGACCGGAGCACGACGCCTGCCTCAGGCGGGCCGTTGCCGAAGTCGAATGATGGCGCCGTCGCCACGGGTTGCTCGACGACCTCGGTTGGTTGCTGGTCGCAGCTCACGGCCACGAGCAGCGCGAGGATGAGGACGAGTGGAATTCGCCAACGCATAGGACACCTCCTTCGCCGGGACAGAGCTTGCAGCCCGACCGACCCCGGTGCTCTCCTCCCGGCGAAGGGAGGATGCGCCGAGAGCCGGCCGAGCAGCTTCGATTGAGGTACCTCGGCGACACAGTACTTCGGAAGGATCACCTCGCTCTCACCCGGCTCTCACCTGCGTGCCGGCAAGCGATCTGGCCCTTCGTTTGGTACATTGCCATTCTTGGTCGAAGCCGCTCACCTGGTTTCACTTGGCTCACCCGGAGCAGGCCCCCGGCGTGAGATGGGGAGAACGGCCGTGCTCGAATTCCGTGTTCTGGGTCGGGCAGAGCTCCGTGACGGCGATCGGGGTCAGCTTGATTCCATTCTCGCGCAGCCCAAACGCCTGGCCATCCTCACGTATCTCTGCCTCGCCGGTCGGGGAGGCTTCGTGCGCCGGGACGAGCTCGTCGCGCTGTTCTGGCCTGATTCGGACCCCGAGCGCGCACGGGCCGCCCTGAACCAGTCGCTGTACGTTCTCCGCCGGGCCCTCGGCCGCGAGGTGATTCCCGGAAGGGGAGCTGAAGAGGTAGGTGTCGCCGGGACGGAGCTTGCCTGCGATGCGGCCCGGTTCCTCGACCGACTGGACGAGGGCGATCTCAGCGGTGCCCTGGATATCTACGCCGGTGACCTGCTCCCTGCGCTCTACCTGGACAGCCCCGAAGCGGAGCGGTGGCTCGACATAACGCGAGGCGACCTTCGAGACCGAGCGCTGAGAACGGCCAGGGATCTCGGGGCGGAGGCGGCGACACGGGACGACGTAGACCTTGCGTGCGAGCGGTACCGGCGTGCCCTCGAGATCGTTCCCGAGAGCGAGTCCGCGGCCCGCGGGCTCGTGGAGAACCTGTGGCGAGGAGGCCACAGGACGGCGGCCCTCGAGGCGTACGAGCGTTTCGCCAGCGACCTCTCGGCGCTGTATGGCGTTCAGCCCGGCGCAGAGCTCCAGGAACTGGTCGAGAAGGTCCGTCTTGGCCCGCAGGTGCAGAACCACGAGCGCGTGCTTGCGGTGCCCGGGGTAGTGACCGTGGCGGTGGAGGGGGCGACGCCGAAGGTATCGGCAGACTCGTCTCCCATAGCTGGCGGCTTCGCCGAGACGCCGACCAGGAGCGACGGGAGTCGCGGCCGACCACGCCGTTGGCTCGCCATCGTAGCGCTATCTGCGGCCGCGGCACTGGCTGTCACGTACGTGCTCACGGATCGCACCGCAAATGACCGGGCGGGCCTTCGGCTGGCGGTGCTGCCGTTCGATGCGGCGGGAGCGGAGCTACCCGACACTCTCTACGCGGAGCTCCTGTATTCCGAAGTGATCGATCGGATGGTCGGCTCGGGAGCGCACCTGATCTCGCCCGTCGCGACCGACAGATACGCCCGCCTCGAGGACCCGGTGAGTAGCCTCAAGGACGAACTCGATGTCGACGTGGTCTGGCTCACATCCTGGGACAGGGAGGGACCATCCGCTCGCGCCCGAGCCGAGCTGGTCGACGCGCGCTCCCTGGTGTCACTTGCCGCAACGACAGTAGGTGTCGGCCCCGGCCAACTGGATCGCGTCGTGCCGAGGCTGGCCGAGTGGGCGGCCGAGGAGCTCGGCCTGACCCTGGCCGAAGCACCGTACGAGCCGGATCAGGAAGCGCGGAAGCTGTACCTGAAGGCTCAGATGGCCTGGTGGCGCGAGCAGTACGAGGGAATCCTGGAGCTGGTGGAGCAGGCTACGCTGCTCGATCCCGAGTACGCGGACGCTTTCGCCCTGCATTCTCTGATCCTGTTGCAGCACACGCACCTGCCCGCGGAGCGCCCGTGCGACCTGTACGATGCACTGGTTCCCCCTGCCATGGAGGCCGCCCACCGGGCCCTCGAGCTCGACTCCACGCTCGTGATTCCTCACGTGACCCTGGGGCACGCCCTCTGGGAGCACGAGTTCGACGTAGAGGGAGGAAGGCGTGAGTTCGAGATTGCACTGGAGCTCGATCCCGAGGATCCGGACGCCAACATCTACTACGGTTGGTTCCTCATCGTCAACGGCAGACCGGAGGAAGGCCTGAGATACCTGGACAGGGCCTCGGAGGCGTACCAGCTCCAGCCGCGGTTTCACCACCTTCGGTCCATAGCCTACGGCCTGCTGGGCCCGGAACAGAAGGACGAGCGCTATCTTCGGATGTTGGCGATACGCTTCGGTGCGGATTCCTGGGCCGGAAGTGCGCTACGAGATCATCTCCTGCGACAGGGCAAGATCGAGGAAGCAGTGCGGCTGCTGCTCGAGGTCGGGAACGACACCACGGCTCCCCCCCTCGACGAACGCTTCCAATTCGCTCTTGCGCGGGGGCACATGGATGCCGTGGATCGCATCATCGAGCGAGACCTCGCGCAGGGCGATCTGCGAATGGCCTCGCTGCGGTCTTATTGGGCGGGGTACCACGAGCAGGCCCTGGACCTGCTGGAGCGCTGGTGGGAAGCCCAGCGTACCTGCAGGTCCCGAGGGCAAATGTGGACCTTGGCTTACTTCCCCCAACTGTTCCGAGAACCTCGCGTCCAGGCGATGGCGGACGAAGTCGGCATCCCGTGGCGCGACTCGGAGGTTTGGGCAGAGATGAGTGACTGATCCTCTCGACTCGGACCCGACCCGCAGAAGCCAAGAGCCCCGGCGGTTTCGCACCGGGGCTCTTCCAGCTGAGAGGGCGAGGCCACACCCGATCCCATCATCATCCACCCGTCAGCCCCACAGCGTCGACCCGCTCGCCGCCCTCAGTTTCTGTGCGTGTACTGACCTCAGTCTGCCGCCAGCGTCGTCGGAGAGCCGAGCCGCACGGTCAGCGCTACGCGAGCCGACGCGGGGCCCGCAGGTGCGCCTTCAATCCGTGCCATGATATCGGCCTTTTCCTCGGCCGTGATCCACTCGGAATCGGCCAGCTCGATCGCCTCGCGGACGAACTCGCGCTTCTTGCCGGCGTAACCCTCGGCAATAGCTACGAACGCCGCGTCCACGTAGGTGTTCGCCGCCGTAAACAGATCGCCGGTCGCCGCCG
Source organism: uncultured Gemmatimonadota bacterium (assembly GCA_964458875.1). Lineage (GTDB taxonomy): Bacteria > Gemmatimonadota > Gemmatimonadetes > Palauibacterales > Palauibacteraceae > Benthicola. The sequence continues at coordinate 2,011 of CAYWLF010000167.1, read as the reverse complement.
CGACCTCGGCCGCGTCCTCCATGCTCCGCCTGGCGTCATCGAACTCACCGGCATGGAAGTAGAGCACCGCAGCCCGGCTATATCCGAAGAACTGCCCGGCGGCGTTCCTGGGCAGATCGTCGGCTGCCCGCTTGTGCAGGTCGCCAGCCAACTCCCAGAAACTCGGCAACTCGTACAGCGAGATTGCGACCTGGTGCAGGTTGTTCTGTAGCACCGACACTTCGATCGCGGGCAACTCATATGAAGGTCGGTCCTGCGCGGCCGCTGGAGCCACCGCGATCAGCACTGCCGCTGACGCCGCCACCGCCTCGAGAAGTCTCATCGTCTTCATCATCGTCCTCCCGTTCCTCTCGTCCCATCCTCACCCGCGTCCGGCGCCGCGCCGGCCCGCCCTTCCGGTGTTGTACCAATGCAACGGGTATGCCATAACCAGTCTTGGTCTGTATATCATGACGTGACAATGGATTGGGGCGTTGTCCACGGAAGTCCAACGTGTGGCGCTCTGTTCCGGCGGCGGGATCAGTTGTATCGAATCCGAACACCTCCGGCGTTGCGAATGGTGCCAGGAGATTCCGCTGTGGTGGAAGGCTCTGGTCGTTAGTTTCATTCCCGACTGAGCAACCAGGAGCTTTGACGATGTGGAGCCAGGCATGAGACGGGTCATGATAGCGGGGATCACAGTTGCAGCCCTGGGTTCGGCGGCGTGCCTGCAGGCGCAGGACGCGGACCCTGACTGGCGGGATCCGTACGATTCGGGCGGTCCCTTGATCGTCGAGCAGGCCGCGTACGACGTCACCTTCTACGATCTGGCCCTCACAGTCGATCCGTCCGACAGCACGATCGCCGGCACTCTCCGAATGGACGCCCGCATGGTGGCTCCCGCCGAGGTGGTCGCGCTGGACCTCGACCCGCTCCTGGCCATCGAGTCGGTCTCTCTCACCGATCTCGAGACGGCGGCGCCCCTCCCCTTCCGGCGGTCCGGGAGCCGGGTCTTCGTGGAGCTTCCGTATACCAAGCAACCGGGAGACGGCCTGTCTCTGACGGTCGAGTATGGTGGCCAGCCCAGGGTGGCGCCGCGGCCGCCCTGGGACGGCGGGTTCCAGTGGGCCACGACCGCGTCCGGGGAGCCGTGGATCGGCACGTCGAACCAGATGATCGGGGCCGATGTCTGGTGGCCCAACAAGGACCACGTGTCGGACAAGCCCGATTCGATGGCGATCCGGGTCACGGTCCCTGATCCCCTGGTCGTAGCGACCAACGGGCGTCAGGAGAAGGTGACCGACAACGGAGATGGCACGCGCACGTACGACTGGTTCGTCTCGACACCGATCTCCAGCTATAACGTGTCGCTCAACATCGCTCCTTACGAGGTGCTCAAGGAGGAGTACCGGAGTGTTACAGGCGAGACCTTCCCCGTGGTCTTCTGGGTACTGCCAGAGAGCCTGGAGGACGGCCTTGCCTTCATGCCGGAAATCCTGGAGCACCTCCGCTGGTTCGAGGAAAACCTCGGCCCCTACCCCTTCCGTGCGGACAAGTACGGCGTAGCCATGACGCCGTACCTCGGAATGGAACACCAGTCGATCATCGCCTACGGCGCGAACTTCGACAACGGGGCGATGACTGGAGGAGAAGACTGGGGATTCGACGCCCTGCACCACCACGAACTCTCGCACGAGTGGTGGGGCAACCTGGTCACGAACGCCGACTGGAAAGACATGTGGATCCACGAGGGCTTCGGGTCGTACATGCAGGCGCTGTGGCTGGAGGATACACAGGGGATCGAGCGCTACCACGAGTACATGGCCAGCATTCGTCCGCGAATGGGCAACGCGCAGCCGACGGCACCGCGGAACTCACTCTCCGCCCAGGAAGTGTACGGAAGCGATATCTACTTCAAGGGTGCCTGGGTGCTGCACACCCTGCGCTACCTGCTGGGCGAGGACATCGTGCGTGAAGCGCTGCTCCGCATGGCCTACCCCACGGAAGCCGCGGCCTGGGAGACCGACGGGTC
>CAYWLF010000166.1:0-5912 GCA_964458875.1 uncultured Gemmatimonadota bacterium | reverse complement strand
GTCCGCTGCAACAGCTTCACCAAGTTCAGGGACCTGGTTCGCCGGGCTGACGAACTCGGATGCGCCCACATCGCCACGGGGCACTATGCGCGAGTGGCGCGTCGCGGCGGAGTCTCACTCCTGTGTCGAGCCGAAGACGATCGAAAGGACCAGACCTACTTCCTGTGGGGAATCCCCCGTACCGTGCTCGATCGGTTACTGCTCCCGGTGGGCGATATGCCCAAGAGCGAGGTTCGAGAGACGGCCCGATCCCTGGGACTGCTCACGGCGGACAAGCCGGAGTCATTCGAAATCTGCTTCGTTCCGGACGACGACTATGCTGGTGTCCTGCGGGACCACCTGGGGGAGACCCACCCTGCTCTGTCTCCGGGCCCGGTGGCGAGGGCGGACGGCGCCGTCGTGGGGGAGCATGGGGGATACGCCCGGTTTACCGTCGGGCAGCGGAAAGGACTCCCCGGAGGGTTCGGCGAGCCCATGTTCGTGATCGAGATTCGCCCCGAATCTCGCACCGTCGTGATCGGGCCCCGTGAAGAGCTCGCGTCCGTTGGCCTGAACGCGGGGGGAGCCAACTGGCTGGCCGACCCGCCACGACGAGGAGAAGAAGTCGGGGTCAGGATCCGCCACGGCGCGCCGATCGTCGAGGCTACCGTGGCGAGTATCGGCCCGGACGACTTTTCCCTGGAGCTCGCCTCGGCCCAAGACGCGGTGACTCCGGGTCAAAGCGCCGTGCTGTACCGCGAGGACGTGGTACTGGGCGGCGGAGTGATCACGGGATCGGAGCGGACCTGATCCCGGGTAGACCGGATGATCAGTGACGCAGACCCTCTGCCTTGGCCAACCGTTCGGCGGCTTCACGCCCCTCCGCAGACAGGTCTTCGGGCACGCCGACCACGATCCGAACCAACTGGTCCCCCGTACGCTCGCCCTTTTCCACGCCCTGACCCTTGATGCGGAACGTGGTACCGGACTGGGTTCCGGGAGGGATCTTCAGCACGATCTTCTTGTTGTCGACCGTGCGAACGCGGATGCGCGATCCCAGCAGGGCCTGCGCCACGTTGATCGGCACCTCGCAAGTGAGGTCCAGGCCGTCCCGTGCGAAGAACCGGTCGCTGTGAACCTTGAATCGTACTATGAGGTCGCCCGGGCGACCGCCCCCGGGTCCCCGCTCTCCCTGGCCCGGGATCCGTAGCTTCGAACCGTCGTCTACGCCTGCCGGCACGCTGACGGCGATGCGCTTGCGTGAAGAGACGTCGCCCCGGCCGCCGCATGCGCTGCACACCTCGCGCGGGATCTGCCCCCGCCCCATACACGCGGGACAGGGTCTCGGAACGGAGAACGTCCCCTGTCCGAAGGTCACCGTTCCTCTGCCATGACACTCCGAACAAGTGTCCGAGCCGGCCCCCGGAGCCGCCCCCGTACCGTCGCACGTGGCACATTCCTCGGACAGCGGCACGTTGATGGTGACCTTCCCGCCGCGGACAGCGGTCCGGAAAGGAACCTCGATCAGGTACTCGACGTCGTGTCCGCGTACCGGGCCTTTCTGTCGATCCTCTGTCGTTCGCTTCCCGAAGTCGAATATCGTGCTGAAGATGTCCCCGATGCCGCCCAGGTCCTCGAACCGAAAGCTGCGCTCGCCACCCGGCCCCGATCCCGGAGCGGCCCCCGGACCAGGCCGGAACCCTCCCAATCCGCCAAGGCGTCTCAGCTGGTCGTATTTCTTCCGACTCTCCGGATCCGACAGGACGGTGTGAGCCTCTGAAATCGACTTGAATCGCTCTCCCGCTCCCGGATTGTCCGGGTTGGCATCCGGATGGTGCTTCTTGGCCAGTGCACGGTAGGCTTTCTTGATCTCCGCGCCAGATGCGTTCGGGGAGACCCCGAGTTCCTGGTAGTAGTCCTTGGTGCGAGCGGACATCACTGGTCCTCGACGCCTTCAGGCGAGAATGCGAGCACCTCCACCTGCGCGGGACGCACGAGGCGGTCACGGAATACGTATCCGTCCACGAACACGCGCGACACGACGTCGTCCAGATCCGGCTCGGCCGTGTCGGCGGTCATCAATCCCTGGTGCAACTCAGGGTTGAACTTCTCGCCCATGGCCTCGATGCGCACGAGACCCGCTTCCTCGAGTTCCTTCCGCAAATTGCGGAGAATGAGGTCGAGGCCGGCGTCGAGAGCCTCGACCGTCGTGGTCTCAGGCGGCGTCGAGGCGACGCGCGCGAGATCGTCGAGAGTCGGTAGCAGTCGCCGGCTCAACTCGACCTTCGCCATCACGGACAGGGCCGCCTGCTCTCTCCGCGTTCGCTTGCGGAAGTTCTCGAACTCAGCGGCCAGCCGCAGATATCGGTCATTGGCGGCCTCGAGTTCCTCCGCCAGGCCTTGTGCCGGATCTTCCAGCGATTCCTCGGGGTCGATCATCTCTCCAGGCTCGGGAACGTCGGCTCCCGGCCCACCGGCGTCCTCGACCGGCGTGCCCTCAGGATCAGGCGCCTGTTCCTCGCCCTCCGGCAGGACTTCGCCGTCGGCCGCGGTATCGTTTATCCTCTCGCCTTTACGTCCGAACAAGTCAACCTCCAGTTGTACTATCGAATCCGGGCGTTCCAGCCCGACACTATATCGCGACGTCGGCTCCCGCGCCCCTTCCACCGGCGATGATCTGGTCGATCCACTCCACCAGGTCGGTCGCCGCCTCGTCGGCTGACGGATCACGATAGAGGTCGTGGAACGCGTTTGCGTACTCGATCACCCGGGTATCTCCGCTGAACCGGGTCGCGAGTTCACGGCTCGCGGCGGTACTGACGACTCGATCGTCTCCCGGCAACTGAAACAGGATCGGGGTCCGGCTCTGCTCTGCGCGGCGCACCAGGATATCCGCCTGCCGCCTCATTTCACCCCAAAGGCGAGCGCTCACCCGGTGATGCACGAGGGGGTCCTTCCGATACTCGGCCTGTTCCTCCGGAGAGCGGAAGAGCATTTCCGGACGGATCTCGGCGTCCAACGTGAGCGCCGGCACCAACCGATCCGCGAGACCGCCGAGACGGACCTTCCAGGCCTGAGGGCGCATCACGAGATCTACGAAAGGAGCCACGAGAACCGACCCCGCCAGGCCCGGAAACCCGAATTCCTGCACGTAACGTCCCACGATCAGTCCGCCCAGAGAGTGTCCCAGCAGGAACGTGGGGCGTTGCGACTCCCCATTCCCCGTGCGCCGCCGCAGACGGTCGAGGTCTGCGAGGAGACGATCGAAAGAGCTCGCATGCCCGCGGCGTCCCGGCGATCGACCATGCCCGCGCAGGTCCAGGGCGAAGAAGTCGAGCCTGGCGCTGTTCGCGCAGGCGGCGATCCGTTCCAGACGACCCGAGTGCTCGCCCAGGCCATGCACGGCGAGCAGGCGACCACGCGACTTCTCCACTTCCCGGCAGCGGAAGAAGAGGCGTGCCCCACCCGAGACCTCGAGTGTTCCGGTCCGTTCATCCGTCATCGGCTTTCGAGCGCCTCCAGGAGCAGCCCAAACGCTCGGGCCACCGCTTCCTCACGAACCCCCTCCCGGTCTCCAGGCAGTCGGTACGTGCGGCACAGCGAAACCGGACCCGCCACCGCCATGCATACGGTGCCCACGGGCCTGCTCCGCGTTCCCCCGGAAGGGCCGGCAAGCCCGGTGATAGCTACTCCCCAGGTGGCTCCTGAGAGCGACGCGACGCCGACCGCCATTTCCGTGGCGGTCGGCTCGGAAACCGCCCCGTATGCGTCAAGCGTTTCCGGCGACACTTTAAGCACCTTCACCTTCGCCGAGTTGGCGTAGGCAATGACGCCTCCCCAGAAAGAGGCGGAAGCGCCTGAAACCGACGTGACATCCCGCCCCATCCAGCCCCCGGTGCAACTCTCGGCGACCGCGAGCGTCTCGCCGGCGGACTGCAGCATCTCCAGGACCGTCGCGGCCGGCTCAGGACCGGCTGGTTCGCGATTCCGGCCCTGACTCCCGGGAGTCAATCGGCTTTTCCCCACAGGACACGGCGGAAGTTCATGACGTACACCACCAGGGACACCACGGTGAAGACAAGCGCCACGATGAGACTGATCGTTGTGAACCACCCGTGAAGCCCGGCCCAGAACGTGTTGAGAGGTCCCGTCCAACCCTTCGCCAACACGGCCGTGCGATAGGCGAGCCACAGGATCATGGACCCGATGAAGACGTTCTGAGCCAGTGCTTTTCGTTTGCCGAGTGTGCTGGCAGGCACCACGCTGCCTCGCCTGGCCGCGGCGGTGCGCAGCCACGTGATCAGCAATTCCCGGCCGAAGAACACAACGAGGATCCACAGGGCTATCCCACCGAACAGCGGCAGTTGACCCAGTGCGGGATCGCGCAGCGTGAGCAGGTAGAACGGAATCAGCGTGGCGACGAGCAGCAGCTTGTCAGCCAGCGGATCGACGAGCTTCCCGAAGTCCGTGATCTCCCCCCGGCGACGAGCCAGCGCGCCGTCCACCAGGTCCGAGAGCGCCGCCACCAGGAACACCGCAAACGCGATCAGCCGGACCGACGCGCTCGACTCGAACACAAGTACCGTAACGACAGGAGCGAGCAACACTCTCAACGTCGTGATGGCGTTGGGAAGGTTGACGTCGTTGGGCACGCGGTCACGCACGGTCGACGTCCTTGATGACCTGCCTGGAGATCGCCGTAAGAGTCTCGAGAACTCCCGTCCCGCGGGTGGCCACGGCCTCGAACACCGCACACGCATGCGGGTTGAGCTCCGCCTGCAATTCGTCGATAGGAGTGGCGCCCTCGAGATCGCGCTTGTTGTACTGGATCACCATGGCGACGTCAGAGAGCGCGAGATCGGATTCCGCGAGGTTCGCCTCCAGGTCGGAGAGCGATTCCCTGTTCGCGGCCATCCTCTGGGGATGGCTGTCCGCGACGAACACCACGCCGTCCACGCCCCGGAGTACGAGGCGACGGCTCTCCCGCTGCGGAGCCTGTCCGGGCACCGTATAGAGGTGGAAGCGTGTCCGAACACCGTGAACGATGCCCATATCCACCGGCAGGAAGTCGAAGAAAAGGGTGCGCTCCGGTCCGTCCGTGGGAGCGATGAGCTTCCCCCTCGCGGCCGGATCGAGGCGCCCGTACACATATTTCAGGTTAGTGGTCTTTCCGCTCGCTGCCGGGCCGTAGTACACGACCTTGCACCCGAGTTCACCGGAGACGGGGTGAGTGATCGACATGCGGTCAGGCCCTCTCGATACTCTCCTCGGCCGCCAGATACTCCTCCATCCCGGCGAGGATAGCCGTCGCCCGCCTGCGGAGCATCGGGCGCACCTCCCACGCCACGTAGTCTCGAAGCAGCAGGACGTTGTCCACGTCCGGGTGGGCGCGCAGGTAGCCGAGGGCTGCCAGTCGGCGCAGGGGGTGCGGGCTGAACAGATCGCTATGGTGGCGCGCCATCTGGTCCCTGGCGAGAAGCACACCTGCGCCTCCGACCGCCGCCAGCCCCAGCAAACCGAGCGCCGCTATCTTCAGTCCCTTCCAGGCCGCGGACTCCTCCCGCACCACGATCACTTTGTCCGACATCTACATCTCCCGGCGTCCGCTGAACGCCTCCGCTATAGTCACTCCGTCGGCGTACTCCAAGTCTCCACCTACCGGCAGGCCCCGTGCCAGACGCGTCACGCGCAGACCGGGGAAACGCGACGCCGCTCGGTGCAGGTAGGCGGCCGTGGCCTCACCTTCCACGCTCGGATTCGTCGCGACGATCAACTCCGTGACGCCATCTTCGAGACGATGCATGAGCTGCGCGATATTCAACTCGCCGGGTCCCACGCCGTCGAGCGGCGACAGGTGCCCGCCCAGCACGTGGTAGCGGCCGCGAAACCTGCCCGATGCCTCGATCGCCGTGATATCGGAGGCCTCCTCGACC
>CAYWLF010000165.1:0-5913 GCA_964458875.1 uncultured Gemmatimonadota bacterium | reverse complement strand
CCGTCCAGCATCTCCATCACGTAGTAGAAGGCCCCGTCGTCGGTAACGCCGAAGTCGTACAGGTCCACCGTGTGTGTCGATCGAAGGGCCGCCGTGGCCCGGGCCTCGCGCTTGAATCGCTCCTCCACGACGCGGGCTCCCGCCTCGTTCGCCCCCAGGGCCTCCGGCCTGATGAGTTTGATCGCCGCCGGTCGAGCCAGCATCTGGTGCTCGGCGACCCAGACGTCTCCCATCCCGCCGCGTCCCAGGAGCTCCGTGAGTCGATAGCTGCCCACCTCCTGCGCCTTCGCCAGCCTGCGGCCGTATCGATACACGACGCGGGACATCACGACGGCGATGGTGGCGCACAGGTACGTCGTGAACAGGTAGTATCCAAACATGATCCCGAGGGGTACGTCAGCCGCCGTGACGCCGAACGCTCTCGATAGTGTGAGGACGATCATTCCCGCCGAGGCTGCCCCGATGGACGCCAGTATCGCCTTGCCAGGAGTGGTCGGAACGATGAGCGGAAACAGCAGGATCCACACGCACTCCCAGGGAATCCCCATGTACCCGCCACGGGTCTGAAGAATCTGGAAGTGCACTCCGAAATCGCCCACCTCGGGCCATAGCCCCCAGACGTTGGCCCACGCGATACCGACGGCACCCACAACCTCGAACGCCAGGCCAATGTCGAGCAGGATCTGGGGACGGAGGTTGCTGAACCGGGACAGAAAGTAGATGGCCAGGCCCAGGCCGATTGAGGCCCCGGCCACCGGCGTGGAGGATTGGGTGAGGACGTTCCATAGGTTTGATGGGTTGGCAAGCATGGGCCCGAAATAGGCCATGAAATAGGTGCCGGCGTAGATGAGGGCCGCCAGGCCAAGCCTCCTCGATGCGCGCTGCAGGAGGTCCGGCGGCAAACCGGTTGGCGCGGCGTCGCCGTACTGGACGCGGCGAGGAGCCGGCGTAGAGTCGAAGCTCACCGATATCTCTTTGCCACGGTCGCCACCCTCTCACCCAGGCGCCGGGCCCGGGCCAGCTCGGCTTCATCCACCCCGGGACTGTCCTTGCCCGTCGTGGCTCCGACACCGAAGCCGCCGAAGCGGATGCCATCTTCCTCGTAATGTGGCCCAGCCACGATCATCCCGTTGTTGAGCATGGCGGTCAGAATCGCGAGGATGGTCAGCTCCTTGCCACCGTCGTCGCTGCCGCTGGTGGCAAAGGCTCCGCCCACCTTGTCTCCCATGAACGGACGTCGATCGTCGATAAACGCTTTAACGGGCGTGGCGATCGAACCCCAGTAGGTCGGCGACCCGATCAGGAGTGCGTCGCACCGCTCGAGATCGGCGTTGACGACATCGTCCACGGGCTTGATAACCACCTCCGCGCCGGCCACTCCGCGGGCGCCCTCCGCGACGGCCTCCGCAAGGGTCTCGGTGTTGCCGGTCAGGGAGTGGTAGACGACGAGTACCCGAACCGTATCGCTCGACGCGGCTGGCATCGCGAACGCCTGTCCGGCGAACATGCCGTAGAACGCGAGGGCGATCGAGCCGGCGATCCACCTGTTCATCAGTACCTCCAGCTTGTCAGGTCTGCTCCATCCGGGGCCGCTTCCTGTATTCGCTCGAGGATTCGCGGCAGGTACATCGTGTTGTAGCGCAAGCGAGATATGGCGTTCGAGTTTTCGTGGTCGCCGTTCCAGCAATGCTCGAACCGGTCTCCGTAGTCTACGACTCCTGCGTAGTACGGGTCGGCCGTGCCTTCGAGAAAGTCCTCCATCAGGTACGTGGCGTTGTTGAGGTAGTAGTTGTCCATGTCACCGGCGTAGATGTGGAGCTTGCCCGCCAGGCTCGGCCCGATCTCTGCCCAATCGCGCTCCAGGATGTGCCGGATGTCGTAGTTTTCCTTCCAGTACTCGGCCACGTCGTGATCGATTTCCCCGGTGCGCTTGTCCCAGATCCGCTGCGGATATCCGTCCTCTCCCATCGGGGAATAGGTGGCTTCCCAGATGTCCCACTGCCCGCCGGACCGTCCCTTCGTCCCCCGCACCAGCTCGACATGGTTCTCGTTCCGCACGGTATAGCTGACGCGACCCAGCCAGTCCCTGTGCGCCGGTCTCTCGATACGACCGAAAGACCCGATGTCGAAGTAGGCGTTCTCGTGCTCGTAGATATTCACGAGTTCGTAGGCCCGGAAATCGATCGGGTCGGGGCAGGCCGCGAACGCGCCGTTGTACTCGTCCGGGTAGAAGACCTGGACGGCAAGCGCCTCCCAACCACCCGTCGAACCTCCGTACGTGAAGCGCGCCCAGCCTTCTCCGATGCCGCGAAACCGCTCCTCGATGTACGGGATCATCTCGTAGGTGAGGGCGTCGCCCCAGGGTCCCTGGCTCGCCGAATTCACCGCGTAGGAATCGTCGTAGTACGGTGTCGGGTGCTGGATTTCGATCGCCAGGAAACGCGGGAAGTCTGGAGAAATCCACTGCCGGTAGAGGTCGTACTCCTCCTGCTGCTGAATCCGGTTGTAGCAATCGAGGCTGAAGCGCTCGCTGTACTGGCACTCGAGATCAGGGTCCGGGGGCTCGGTCCGAAAGCCGCCGAAGTCCCGTGGAAAATGTCCATGGAACACCATCAGCGGATAGCGGGCCTCCGGGTGGTCGTCGAACCCCTCGGGCACCAGCACGTGCGCGCCTATATACATGTCCTGCCCCCAGAACTCCGACAGCAGGTCGCTCCGCATCCGGATGTGCCGGACGAACTTCGTGTCCTCGGGTGGCTCGATCTCCGGGATCACCTGCTCAAGCACGATCTCGATCGTCCCGGCTCGCGACGGATCGACCCGGACCGTCTTCGGCGTCGAGTAGAGGTTGCCGGGCTTTCGGTTCCATTGCTGACCCTCGCCCCGGTCCGGCGGCAGGCTGACCGTGTGACCGGTCGCCAGGTCGAAGGTCTCGTAGACATTCAGGACGGCCTGGACCGAGTAGTCGCCCGGCGGGAGATCCGCGAGCGCCTCGATGGGATGGCCGAACGTCGAACCGTCGATCACCGCAGCCGTGCCCGGTTCCCACGCTTCGACGTCGATTCCGAAGCCCTGCGCACTTCGAGCCGGCTCGGACCTGAGCTGGAACCGTGGCTCGGGATCGTCGGCCGAGGCGATCAGGAGGATCACCCGGCCGTCCAGCGGGCCGGTTCGAACCGAGCCGTCATACTGAACGGCGAAGCTGAGAGGGGTCGTGGAGCCTTCGGGACTCTCCGCCGGAGCGCAGGAAGTGGCGGCCGCGGCAAGCAGGATCGCCGCGAACGGAAACCGAACTCGAGACAGGAGCATCACTACCTCACATGATCTGTTGAGATGCACTCTTGACCTTCTCCCACAGGCGCGCTCGCTCACGCGTCACCTCGCGCCTGAACCGCGGATCGTTTCTGACGCGGTCGAAGAGCGGGGATTCCAGGACGCGCATTTCCACGCCCAGCGGAGACATGCGATACGCCTCGATCGTCCACTCGATCGCACGCTCTGCGTCGCCAATCCAAGCGAAATACATGGCCAGGTCCTCGGCCCGGATCACGGGCGTGAACACCGAATCGGTCAGGGCATCGGCATGCACTGCAGCCGAAAGCGAATCGACGATAGCCTGCGCCTCAGCGTTACGGCCAAGCTCGTGCAAACACGCCGCACGTATTCCTGCGTGCGGACCCAGGTCGAGATCGAGACACTCGTCCGCGCGGCCGGTGAGGAGGAGGGCTCGCGCCTGGATGGACCGTGGCAGCATGAGCTCGGGCTGTATTCTCCCGGCCTCACGCGCCTGCGCGATCGCGAGTCCCGCCTCGCCTTCCTGGAGAGCGGAATATGCGAGTGCCAGTCGCCGACCTGCGTTCCCCGGGTCCAACGAGATGGCCCGCTGCATCGACTGCAGAGCCGCTGCGGGGTCACCCTGCTGATTGAAGATCCGCGCGCACCAGCTGTTGATGGCCGCAGATGAAGGCGCGATCTGGAGCGCCCGCTGGCAGTCCGGAATCACCTCTTCAGGGGGAGCGGAGGAGCGGGTGGCGATGTAGATGCGAGCCGAAAACCCATCCGCGATATTCGGCTCGAGCTCGATCGCCCGGTTGGCGTACGCGAGGGCGAGGGCCGCGTCTCGATAGCCGCGGTTTCCTGTCTCGTAACGGTACGCGAGCGACAGCGAGTGAACGCTCGACAGGCCGGCGAAGGCGTGCGCGTCCATCGTATCGCTTTCCGCAGCGGCGGTGAACGCCAGTCTCGCGGCCGCCAGGCCCTCCGCCGTTCTGCGCCCGAGCGCCTCCCTCCCATCCGCCAGCAGCCGGTGATCGTCCGTCTGTGAGCGACCGAGCACGAGGGTGCTTGCCCGGAGCGCCGGAGTCCGGCTCGTGTAGTCGGACACGAAGCTGTCGGCGATCGAGGTCGCCGGATCCGGGGTGGTGGAGGAGTCTGTCTCGTACGTCGCGTCCCACAGCGCCGTGGCCGTCTCGCCCAGGCTGGTGATGATCTCCACGCGCAGACCGGTTGTGTCGGAATACAGCGCTCCGGTCACCAGCTTCTCGACGTGCAGGGAGTCCGCCAGCTGGCGCGGGTTCAGCGCCGGCGTCTGCTCCGAATAGCGGCGGCTGGAGAACGGGTCAGTCACCTTGACCTGGCCCAGATCCATGAGCCGGCCGACCATCTTCTCCATGATTCCGGACGACAGGTAGTCATAGGACGAATCACCCGTGCGGTTCTGCAGCGGGAGCACGGCCACCGAGTCCAGGAACACGACCGTCGGAAGAGCCAGGACCTCGGGGCGTCGCGACAGTGGACCCGACCACAGGACGAGCGCGAGAATCGTGGTTACGGCGACTCCGGCCGCGACCCGTCGCACGGCCCCGGGCCGCCGAGGCCGCGCCGGTGAGCCGTCCGGCTCGCGCTCCCGCCTCACCCCTTCCGGCGTGATCTCGAACGCCCATGCGAGCGACACCGCGATCGGAAAACCCAGTACCGCCACGATCACGGTGAACCGGTAGACCCACTCCGGCAGGTAGAGGACGGGCAAGATAAGGTCAGCTGCTTCCATGACGGCAAGAGCCACGACCGCGTAGGCCACAGCCACGCGAAGCACTTTCCTGCGCTTGATCTCGCCGAACAAGGAAGGTCTCATGGCCAACCGTACGGGTCTGTCCAGCCTCGATTCACGGCCGGTCCGGCGCGAAAGGGTGCCCACAGTATAACCGGCGAAGCCGCTTCTTGTCGCGCGGAGTGGAACCCCTGCACTTCGGAGAAGCGTGCGCAGTTCCTCCGTCCCCGAGTATTCGTCTCCGGGGTGCACAGTACCGGTTACCGGCATCGCCGGCGGGCCGGACCGGGGCCATCAACTCCGCCAAGCGGCCGGCATCATAGTCCGCCGGGTCCAGCCCGTGCGTATCCGACCCCATGCAGCCCTCGAGCTCGTCCTCCCCGTCAGAAGAAGTCTTCGAACAGCCGGTCCGTCGCCCGATCCAGCTCGATCGATGGGAGAGCCTGCGTACGCAGCACCTGCACCTCACGCCCGAATGTCTGGAGGTTCGTCAGGAACCGCTGGAAGCGGGCCTCGTCCACGTAGTCGATGGCCGTCTCGTCGCCGAGGAAATTAGCGACGCTCCCCCATCCGTGTGCCGAGCGGAGAACGCCGACGGCGACGTCCGGCGCTTCCTCCTCGATGGCGAATGCGTACGCCAACACCGCCAGCTGGATGCGGCCGATGTGCGCCTTCTGCTCCGCCATTCGGACCCGGCGAGCCCTGATTTCCGCCACGTTGAACAGCATGGTGGGCGAGGGAAACAGGTTCGGGACCGCGTTCGTGACCAGCCAGTCGATCTCGCTCTCCACGACATCCGCGAGCAGCGGGTTCAACGCCGCAGTACCGGCTACGCAGATGCCCCATCTGTTCGAGCGGGCCGG
>CAYWLF010000164.1:0-5926 GCA_964458875.1 uncultured Gemmatimonadota bacterium | reverse complement strand
CGGTGTGCAGGACCGGCAGCCTCTCGCCCGACTGCAGTTTCTTGCGCAGGTTCGCCATATGGACATCCACCACGTTGCTCATCGGATCGAACTGCAGGTCCCACACCTTCTCGAGCAGCTCGGTACGCCGGACCACGTGTTCCGGCTTCAGCATGAAGTACTCCAGGAGCTGATACTCCTTGGGAGTCAGGTCGAGGCGCATGTCGCCCCGCGACGCTACATGGCGGAGCCGATCGAGCTCGATGTCGGCGTACATCAGTCGGTCCGTACGGCGCGCTCCACCTCTCCTGAGCAGAGCCCTGATGCGAGCCAGGAGTTCCTCGAACGTGAAGGGCTTGGTCAGGTAGTCGTCGGCTCCCAGGTCAAGGCCGCGAACCACGTCCTCCGTGGCGTCCATGGCGGTCAGCAGCAGCACGGGCACCGTCTTGCCCTGCTTCCTGAGGTCGTGAACGATCTCGAGCCCCGACTTTCCGGGCAGCATGACGTCCAGCAACACCACGTCGTAGTCATAGACGTGCGCCTTCAACGCCCCGTCGATGCCGTCAAAGGCCACGTCAACGGCGTACCCCTCCTCGCGCAGTCCCTTCTCGACGAAGCTCGCGACCTTCTTGTTGTCCTCCACCAGCAGGATCTTCACGGCGCTCCTCGCCAGGATTACGGTCAGCCGGGACTCGAACGACCTGCGCCCACGTGGATGAAGCGCAGGTTAGATAATTCTTAAGATATCTTAATGTAACACCCCTGACCCTCCCAGCCCGAGAGGTGAAGACTTCTTAATGTCGATCTAATCATCGTTTCAGGCCCTTCCGCGCATCTTCGCCTCTGAGTTTGACCAGCACGGCTTCAGCCAACGGAGATCAAGTGCCTTTCGCTCGACTACAAGTCGCTGTGTCGTTGTTTGTTGCGGTCCTGCTTCCCGTACAGGCAACTGCTCAAACTCCTGATACGCTTCGGCTGGCCGATGTTGTGGCCCAGGCCCGTCGCGCGAATCCGATGCTGCAGGCGACCCGGTACCAGGCTGACGCGATCGGTGAACGTGGCTCGCAGGCAGGCGCTCTTCCTGACCCGGTGCTGTCGCTGGGCCTGCGGAATCGGCCGCTAAGCAACTTTGGCGCTGACGACCCGATGACCATGAACTGGATCGGGCTGTCGCAGAGTTTTCCGTGGCCAGGAAACCAGGGGTTTGGACAGCGGAGTCAGGAGCACTTCGCGCTCGCCGCCGACCTGGACGCGGACGAGATGGAAGCCGCGCTCGTCGCCCGAGTCAAGGAAATCTACTTCCAGCTGGCCTTCATGGACCGGGCGCTCCGCGTCATGGCATCGACGCGGGACCTCCTCAGGGACTTTCTAGAGGTCACGTCGGCCAGGTATGCGGTAGGGGCGGGTCCACAGCAGGACATTCTGCAGGCCCAGGTGGCCATCGCCCAGATGACGGCGGACATCACCATCGTGGAGCAGAACCGGATCGCCATGGCGGCTCGCCTGAATAGCCTGCTGGGTCGACCGGCTACCGTAGCCGTCGGAGCGCTCGAGCTTCCGAACCCCGCTGGATCGCCCCCGGCGGTGGACTCGCTAATGACGGTGGCAGCGGTCAACCGTCCCGCGATTCGCGCGGCGCGTGAGCGCGCACTGGCAGCCGAGGCGGGCTACCGGGCTGCGGAGCGCGACGCGTATCCCGACTTCACTGTAGCCCTGGGATACGGGCAGCGACCGGAGTACGAAGACCTCGCCACGATCCAGGTCGGGATCAGCCTCCCCCTGTGGTCGGGTTCAAAGCAGAAGCCGCGGATTCGAGAGATGCAGGCGTTCCAGTCCGCGGAAGAGGCGCGCGAGCTCGATCTCCACAACGAGACGTTTGCCCGCCTTTCAGAGCTCCGGGCCGCTGTCGAGCGCGCCCGGGAGCTCTCGGAACTCTACCGCACCTCGATCATTCCGCAGGCTCAGGCGGCCGTGGAGTCGGCTCTCTCGGCGTACCGGGTGGGCGAAGTGGACTACATGACGCTGCTTTCCAATCAGACGACGGTGAACCGGTTCGAGACCGAGCGAGTGCGCCTGGCTGCCGAGTACCAGGCGTCCATGGCGGGCATAGAGGCCCTGACCGGGCTGGAGACGGTGGTCCAATGATGAGAATCCAGGGGAGTGAGAATATGAGCGGGATTCCGACCCCAGCCGCGCTGGTTGGACTCGCTGTGTCGCTGCTGTTGATGGGTTGTGGCAGCGGCGAAGAGGACGCTGCGGCCTCGATGAACATGACGCCGGAGGAACACGCGCTGATGTCCGCCGGGGGCGGGCAGGTCCAGACGGACAGCACCGGCGCCATGGTACGTCAGCCGGTCCACCTCACAGAGGCACAGGAGACCGCGCTCGGGGTGCTGTACACGACCGTTGGGACGCGCAGTCTCGAGCGTTCGATCCGGACGGTGGGACGGGTCGTGGCCGCGGAGGATAGAGTGTCGGACGTCACGCTCAAGATCGACGGCTTCGTCGAAGACCTGTTCGTAAGCACGACCGGCGAAGCCGTACGGCGAGGGCAACGTCTGCTGACTCTGTACAGCCCCGAGCTCGTGGCCGCACAGGAGGAACTGCTGACCGCGAAGCGTCTCGCGTCCCGGGTCGAAGAGAGCGCCGAGGAAGCGTGGCGAAGCGCCCAGTCGATGCTCGAAGCCTCTCGCCGGCGCCTGTCCTACTGGGACATCACGGACGAGCAGATCGAGCGGCTGGAGCGGACAGGCGAGGTCTCCAAGACGCTCACGCTCGTGTCGCCGGTCAGCGGAATCGTCCTCGAGAAGGAGGTGATCGAAGGGCAGAGGGTGAGTCCCGGCTTGAGACTGTACAGGATCGCGGACCTGTCCGAGGTGTGGGTCGAAGGAGATGTGTTTGAGCAGGACCTGCAGTTCATCGAAGGAAACGCGCAGTCCCACATCGAAGTATCCGCCTACCCGGGAGAGCACCTCATGGGGCGCGTGAGTTTCGTCTACCCCACGGTGGATGTGGAAAGTCGCGCCAATCGCGTTCG
Source organism: uncultured Gemmatimonadota bacterium (assembly GCA_964458875.1). Classification (GTDB taxonomy): domain Bacteria; phylum Gemmatimonadota; class Gemmatimonadetes; order Palauibacterales; family Palauibacteraceae; genus Benthicola. The sequence continues at coordinate 2,910 of CAYWLF010000164.1, read as the reverse complement.
TGTGACACTTCCGAACCCGGACCTCCGTCTCAAACCGGGCATGTTCGCGACGATGTTCTTCGACACGCAGTTGCCGGAGACCATGGCGATCCCGCTCGAGGCCGTTCTCGTCACCGGCGAGCGCAACCTCGTCTTCGTGCGCGACGAGTCCGGCATGCTCCAACCGCGCGAGGTCGTGCTCGGGCCGCAGGCCGGCAACCACGTGCAGATCCTGTCGGGACTCGATCTGGGCGAGACCATCGTCGGCTCCGCCAACTTCCTCGTGGACGCTGAGAGCCGGTTGGCCAGCACTGGAAGTCGGATGCCCGGCATGCAGAGCAGCTCTGATCCAGCCGACGGGTCTCCGGCAGAGCCGGCGGAGCACCGGCATGATTAACTGGATCATCTCCTGGTCGCTCCGGAACCGGTTCCTGGTCCTCCTGGCCACGGCCGCGATCGTCGTCGCCGGTCTGTGGGCCATGAGCACCACGCCTTTGGACGCGATCCCCGACCTCTCCGACGTGCAGGTCATCATCCAGACCGATTTCAGGGATCAGGCCCCGGTCATCGTCGAGGACCAGGTCACCTATCCGATCACGACCGAGATGCTGAAGGTGCCGGGAGCGCGCGTCGTGCGCGGCTACTCCTTCTTCGGTCTCAGCCTGGTGTATGTGATCTTCGACGACGGAACGGACATCTACTGGGCCCGCTCGCGCGTCCTTGAGTACCTCAACGGGCTCCGCCAGCAGCTACCGTCTGGCGTCGAGCCCGCACTCGGCCCGGATGCGACCGGCGTGGGCTGGGTGTTCGAATACGTGCTCGAGTCGGACAGCCTGGACCTGGCCGAGCTTCGGACCCTGCAGGACTGGTATATACGCTACCAGCTGACCGCCGTGCCCGGCGTGTCGGAGGTGGCCAGCCTGGGCGGCTTCGAAAAGCAGTACCAGGTGGAAGTGGATCCCGAACGCTTGCGAGCCTTTAACATTCCCGTGACCCGCGTCACGCAGGCGATCGCCGCGCACAACGTGGACATCGGCGCCCGCGTGCTCGAGATGGGCGGCCGAGAGTACATGATCCGGGGACTCGGATACCTGAGGGGCGTGGAGGACATCAAGGACGTCGCGGTGGGCGCGACGCCGAACGGCACACCGATTCGGGTCGCCGATGTCGCCACGGTTCAAATCGGCCCGGCTCCACGCCGGGGAGCGGCCGACCTGGACGGGCGCGGCGAAGTAGTGGCCGGCATCGTCGTCATGCGCTTCGGGTCCGACGCGTACAAGACGATTCAGCTAGTGAAAGAGCGAATCACCGAGATCGAGAAAGGGCTCCCACCCGGGGTACGGCTTCGGACGGCATACGATCGCAGTGACCTGATCCATCGGGCCATCGAGAACCTGAGGGAGAAGCTCCTCGAGGAATCGCTGATCGTGGCGGCTGTGGCGATCGTATTCCTTCTCCATTTCCGGTCTGCCCTGGTGGCCATCATCACGTTGCCCATCGGAATCCTGATCTCGTTCATCGTGATGCGGGCGATCGGTGTGAACGCCAACATCATGAGCCTCGGAGGGATCGCAATCGCGATCGGCGCGATGGTGGATGCCGCCATCGTGATGATCGAGAATATGCACAAGCACCTCGAGCGAGCCGACGAGGAGACCGACACCTGGGACGTGGTGCTCAAGAGCGCGAAGCAGGTTGGGCCGCCGCTCTTCTTTTCGCTCCTGATCATCACCTTCAGCTTCCTTCCGGTCTTCGCGCTGGAGCAGCAGGAGGGCCGGCTGTTCAAGCCTCTGGCTTTCACAAAGACCTTCGCCATGGCCGGGTCGGCCGTTCTGTCGATTACTCTGGTGCCCGTGCTCATGGGCTACCTGATCAGAGGGAGGATTCGGCCCGAGCGAGACAATCCGCTCAATCGCGTGCTTCAGTGGCACTACCGGCCGATCATCCGGTTTGCCACCCGGAGGCCCTGGTTGGTGATCACGTTGGCGGCCCTGGTTCTCGGCGCCACGGTGCTCCCGTGGAAGCAGCTCGGAAGCGAGTTCATGCCACCCTTGAAGGAGGGCTCGCTCCTCTTCATGCCGACCACGGTTCCGGGAGTATCGATTGCCCAGGCCCGGGAGATCATGCGTTACCAGGACAGCGTTCTGGCCTCGTTCCCGGAGGTCGAAACGGTCCTCGGGAAGACCGGCCGTGCCCGGACGGCGACGGACCCGGCTCCGCTGGACATGTTCGAGACCACGATCACCCTGAAGCCAAAGGACGAGTGGCGCCCTGGCATGACGTACGAGAGGCTGGTGCAGGAGATGGACACGGTAGTCCAACTTCCGGGGGTCACCAACGCCTGGACGATGCCGATCAAGGGCCGGATCGACATGCTTGCCACGGGCATTCGGACGGCCGTGGGAGTCAAAATTTTCGGCCCCGACCTCGACACCCTCCAGGCCCTCGGGGAGCAGGTCGAGCGGATCATTCAGGACGTTCCCGGAACGCGAAGCGCCTTCGCCGAGCGGGGTGTGTCCGGGTACTACATCGACATCGACATCGATCGGGCGGAGGCGGCCCGGTACGGTCTGAACACAGGTGACGTGCACAGCGCCATCATGGCCACCGTGGGTGGAATGAACGTGGCCATTATTGTGGAGGGGCGGGAACGGTACAGCGTGAATGTCAGGTACCCCCGCGAGCTCCGGGACGACGTAGGCAAGATCCGCGAAGTCCTGGTGCCGGCCATGGACGGTACCCCGATTCCTCTGGGGCAGGTGGCCAGTGTCGAGGTCAGCCAGGGGCCGATGGCGGTGAAGACGGAGAACGCTTTTCCGGTGACCACGATCTTCGTGGACACCGAGGACAGCGACATCGGTGGCTACGTGAGCACGGCGCAGCGGGCCGTCGCCGCTCAGTTGGTTCTGCCGTCTGGATACACGCTGCTCT